>NZ_JAVRBM010000043.1:0-76038 GCF_034531255.1 Nostoc sp. ChiQUE01b
ACGCGCGGCACGGCTACACCGCGCCATTGCTTGTGACAGTTGCGTAAGTCCTGGTGTCATACCAGTTAGATGAGGTAGAAACTAGACCTTGGTTTTTAACTGTCCAAGATACAGAAATCGTCTCACCTAATGCAGCCGTGGTTGGGGCATTAGCAGCACTAATAACTAAATCTGGGGCACTTATGGTGATGGCTTGAGCGAATACATTATTGGTTTCATCGGTTTCACTTTGATTTTCGCCAAAGTAGCCTCCTCCATCAGCAACAAATAACAGGTAGCGTTGGCGCAGCCCGTCGTAGACATCGCCTATTTGTTGATAGTTGGAAAAAGTAATGTCCTGAGTCGCTGTATAACTCCCTCCAGATGCTAGAGGCGTATTCTCTCCTGTGTAACGACTGGTGAGTTGGGTATCGCTAGAGTCAAAGAACTGGTCATCAGAAATGTAAACACGGTCATACCATTTAGATGAAGCAGAAACTATACCTTGATTTTTAACTGTCCAAGATACAGAAATTGTCTCACCTAATGCAGCCGTAGTTGGGGCATTGGCGGTAGTAATCACCAAATCTGGGGCAGCAATGGTGATGGCTTGGGCGAATACATTGTTAGTTTCATTGGTTTCAATCTGATTTTCGTCTAAATATCCTCCTCCATCAGCGACAAATAATAGGTAGCGATCGCCTGTTGCTATTTTTTTGAAAAAGTTGAAAATCGAAATGTCCTGGGTGGCTGTATAACTCCCCCCAGATGCTAGAGGCGTATCTTCTCCTGCATCGCGGCTGGTGAGATAGGTATCGTTGTTGTCAAAGAACTGGTCATCGGAAATGTAAATATAGTCATACCAGTTAGATGAGGTAGAAACTGTACCTTGATTTTTAACTGTCCAAGATACAGAAATCGTCTCACCTAATGCAGCCGTGGTTGGGGCATTGGCAGCACTAACAACTAAATCTGGGGCATCATTTATGGTGATGGCTTGGGCGAATACATTGTTGGTTTCATTCGTTTCAACCTGGTTATTTCGTCCATCAGCGACAAATAAAAGGTAATGATCGCCACTTCCAACATAGTTGGGAATAGAAATGTTCTGAGTAGCTGTATTGCTACTGGCAGGTGCTAGAGGCCATCCAAAATATTCACTGATGAGGGTATCGCTTTGGTCGAAGAACTGGTCATCGGAAATGTAAATATAGTCACTCGTGAAAGAGGTAGAAACTGTACCAAGGTTAGTAACTGTCCAAGACACAGAAATCGTCTCACCTAATCTAGCCGTGGTTGGGGCATTGGCAGCACTAACGACTAAATCTGGGGCAGCAATAGTGATGGCTTGGGCGAATACATTGTTGGTTTCATCGGTTTCACCTTGGTATCCACCGCCATCAGCAACAAATAATAGGTAGCGATCGCCTGGTGCTACGTTTACGTAGTAGCCAATAGAAATATCTTGGCTAACTGTATAGCTACTACCAGATGCTAAAGGTGTATTCTCTCTTGTCTCATGAGAGGCGAGTTGGGTATCGCTTTTGTCGAAAAACTGGTCATCGGAAATGTAAACTGCGTCATACCAGTAGTATGCTGAGGCGGAAACCGTACCAAGGTTAGTAACTGTCCAAGACACAGAAATAGTTTCACGTAACGCAGCTGTGGTTGGGGCATTAGCTGCTGTCACGACCAAATCTGGGGCATTATTTATGGTGATGGCTTGGGCAAATACATTGTTGCTTTCATCGGTTTCACCCTGGTAGTGGTCTTTATCAGCAACAAATAACAGGTAGTGATCGCCTGGTGCTACCAAGTTGTCAATAGAAATATCCTCAGTAATCGTATAGCTACTGCCAGATGCTAGAAGCTTATTGTCTCTTGTGTAGCCCTCGGTGAGTTGGTAATCGCTTTCGTCGAAGAACTGGTCATCGGAAATGTAAATATAGTCATACCAGTCAGCTAAGGCAGAAACTGTACCAAGGTTAGTAACTGTCCAAGACACAGAAATTGTCTCACCTAACTCAGCTGTGGCTGGGGCATTGGCAGCAGTAATAACTAAATCTAAATCTGGGGGATCATTTATGGTGAAGGCTTGGGCAAATACATTGTTGTCTTCGTTAGTTTCGACTTGCGTGTTGCCATAGTATCCTCCTCCATCAGCAACAAATAACAGGTAGCGATCGCCAGATCCTACATCGTCGGGAATAAAAATGTCCGAGGTGTCAGTATAACTACTGCCAGATGCTAGAGGTCCTCCAGAATGGCTGTAGAGGAGAAAAGTATCGCTGTCGTCTAAAAACTGGTCATTGGAAATGTAAATGTAGTCAAGCCAATAGTTTGGCAAGATAGAATCTGTACCTTGGTTTTTGATTGTCCAAGACACGGGAATCGTCTCACCCAAATTGATATATAGTGGAACCGTCACAGAAGAGACTATCAAGTCAATATCTTTCATGAATCATCTTCCAATTATTTAATAGATGCTGCTTTTTCCAACACAAACATCAATCTCCCTATAGGTTGGGCTTAAAATCTAGTAGGATTTTTGAACAGCCTGCCTGCTTTACAAAGTCCAATTTGTGGGGGTATGGTGTTTGGTTTTATTGATCTATTCGTCCTCACACGGCGCTCAAAAAGTCGTTGCTGTGGGGATTACAGATTCATTTGGTACTAGATTTAGCTGATATGGTGAGTTGAGAAACTTGGTGTTCACCAGTTCTTTGTAAGCCTCTATATCTGTCCGCCAGTTGCTAATTATTTCTGATATGATAGCTAGGCGCTGACTTTGTTCTTCTTGAACAATTGCGTGATTAAAAGTGGCGGTGAACAGCACGATAGGCCGCACTGTTTGATCTGGCAGTTGTAACCCTCCTTCATTGATATCCAAGCTCATCTGTGCCCCTTCTAAGGTGTAATTAAACCGCATCGCCGCTTGCACAGGTGCTATGCCAAACTCATGCCAGGGGCCAGGATTCAGGAGTGTGCCAAAGATATAATTGCGTGCTGTATTGTTTGGCTGCTCAAAGAAGACGTGCCCGCGAAAGTTAATGGATACTTCCTGATAGTCTACTTGCGCCAACGTCTCTAGATATTTAGCAGCTAGAGCCGGAATCTCTACCTCTGTGGATTCTTTGGTAGCAATCAACTCAGTGAAAATAATCCGATTCACTTGTGCAGTTATACTAATGCTGTTTTGAAAGACTACCTGAGCAGCAGAATCGGTGAGAATTGGGGGTTTAGCCAGTTCCCAGTCACTAGGGACAATGCCACTATATTTCAGAAAATCTGGAGTTAAGATTGTCGGGTTGTGCTGTTTCGCTGTGATCGCAATGGCAATTTCTTGTATATTTAGACTTTGACTCATTTGCTTTTTTTCTCTGTGCAAATTTAATTTTTAAATGCGAGAGAGCTAATTATAAAATTAACCCAGTCTACCCTGGGACAAAAGCTATGTCGAATAAAAAACCGCATTTTTGGCAGCTTTGCTCGACTTGAATACTTTACTTTGTGAATTGCTCTATCTGTGAATAATTAATCATAAAAAAATAATCCCAATTTTGACTGAAATTATTATTATTTATGATATTTATCTATTCATATAACATGACTATTTAATTAATTTATGCGTAAACGGTATATATTTACTGATTATTTCAATAAAGAGCATTTTTGAAATTTATCACTGGAAAAATAAAATTTAGGTAAAGTGCAACTTTATAAACAATCCTCAATTATTCAAGAAAAACAAGATGATCCCCGATTTCTTAAAGAAGTCGGGGATCTTTCGCCTAAAACTGTGCTAGCATAGAGCATTTGCAAAGCGTCTCCTCTAGAGAAACAGCTTGTCGCCAAAAATGGCAACCAGAATCTGGGAATGTGAGATTTATGCAAGAAAATAGCCCAAGTTACTTTTGAATATTTCACCTGGTACACCCAAGTGGGTGAGAAAGAATTCAGCCACTTAGGTGAACCAGCTGCATGAGGTTACATTTTGTAAAAAAAGAGATTCTAGTACTAGAGAACATTAATTTTATCTAACTCTAGTGAGAATAATTCTATGAAACTTACAAAATTAGCTGCCTCTTTCCTTGCTGTTGCTTCTATTGTCCTCTCAGCCGGCATTGCATCTGCTCAAACAGCAGGTACTAACGGTAACTACATCGGTGCTGGTGTTGCTGTTGGTGCAACCAGTGGCGGACAAGGAAACGATGAAGCACAAATTGGTGGTAATATTCAAGGACGATACGCCGTTCCTAATGCCCCTGTTTCGCTGCGGGGTTCTGTGTTGTATGGTGGTGATGCTGCTGCAATTATGCCGATAGTGACTTATGATGCACCCATCGCCAAAAATACTAACGTTTACTTTGGTGGTGGTTATTCCTTTGTAACTGACGAAGGTCAAAAAACTCCATTGGGCAATCGGAATTCACCTGTAGTCACCCTTGGGATTGAATCAGAAATTAGCAAAAATGTCATTGCCTACGGCGATACTAAATGGGGTATTGACGCCTACAGAAATAGTGATGCTGATGCTGTCAGCTTCCAAGCCGGATTAGGTTATCGCTTCTAGTAATTACAAGCTAGAAACGGCCTATTCAGAAGCTAAAGCAATGATGTTTACTAGCCGTAATGGTAATTCATTCTTTCATACCTGAGTATTCTATTCAGGTATGAATAATTTTTATTGATGATTTTAATAAAAAAGGATATTGGCTAGTATTGATAGTTTCTTTTAAAGTGAAATGAGTAATTGGAAATACACGTATAAGATATTACTCATGAAAAAGATTAATCCCATTCCAGAAATAGTTGGTGAAACAACTGACGTGGAATCTTGGCTGATGCGAGCAGGGCTAAAATTTTCCGACTTAGGTAATGATGCTGCAAGTATTGCAATTCGTAAGCAATGGCGAGAATACCAAGCCGCAGTTCATAGATGCTGTGTTACCCTACACCAACCACCATCATGCGTTCAACTCAGCGGCGACTATGCCAGCTTGAGAATACCTGGTGGTGCATCAACCAATTGTGCGATCGCCTGTCGAGTTGTCCCCAGTCCTTAGACTAATAATCCTGTTGCACGCCGTTCACTACTGGCTTAATTTCCGAAAATGGATCGGTGCCGCCACCCCAGTTAAAATCACTAATTCGGATGCTGAAGCCGCCTAACTCCAGTACCGGATTGTAACGTAAGGTGATGCCATAGGTGCGACGGCTATATTCCAAAATGTAGTCGGTACTAGTTTCTTTACCAGTATCCAAGTTAACAGATGTTTGAAAGCCTAAGCGAAAAGGGCCATAGATTTGCTGTGATATTCCAGCACTCAATACTGTGTTATCAACGGAGCGATCAAACAAAAAGGGTGATAATCCGTTATTAAAGCCTTGAGAGTAACTGACATTAAAGGCGGTATAGTCGAAAAAAGGCCGGGAAAAATGACCAATTTGCCCTTGTAAGCCAATTGTACCAATTAGAGTGCTTTGGTTATCACCATTGCTGTAATAACTGGTAGTGCCTGTGACGCTAGCGATCGCTTGCAAGTAAGGAACTACAGGGGTAGCGGTGTATCGTAATCCCTCAGTGGCAGTAGGTGGTAATGGTTTTCCCCGCCACAGCAACAGCCCTCTACTGAGGGTAGCACTGGCTTGTAAACGACCAAGTGAAATGCGATCGTTTTCCCGCACTGGTTCTAGCAAGTCTGGGCGATCGGTGTTGGCATCAATATACTGGGCACTTGCCTGATAGTTGAGGTTGATGCCACTTTTTCCTAAAGGAATTACAGGAGAAGTAATAATGCCGCCAAAACTGCTCTGGACAGTTTGAAAACCCAGAGTACCGTTGTAGAGACGATCGCGGTAGTTATATTGCACATTCAATGTGTGAGGAAGAGAAGTGCCTAATGTCTGGCGCAATCCTAAATTCACTCGCAAATTGTCTTCCACATTGTTCAAGTTAAAACTAGTTAACTCCCCAGTTCCCTGAATTATCGACCGTGGACTCAAAACAGAATTTATCTTGGTCTTCACACCAAACAGTGCGCCTAAGTCACCCACGCCTTCTTGCACACCTCTCTGTAATAATAACTGGGGCGTAATTGTCCAGCGTGTCCGCTCTGTATCGATTAATGGAAAGCCACGCTCAACATACAAACCACCCCGATCTTCTCCATCGTAGCCAGGGGAGACTATTGCAGGTGTAACGTCCCGCTCTCGGCGGTCAATAGTCCGCTCATTCAGCGGAATTGGTAAGGAGACTCTCTGATCCAATACTAAACGCTGTCGCTGTGTCCTGATCCGGTCTACCAAGGGTGATTCTCGCGTCAAAGTTACTTTATCTGCGCGTAATTCTAATTCAGGGGGCGAAAAAGGATCGTTGGTGATGCGGACATTACTTGCTTGCCAGCCTTGTGGATAAAAGTCAATTTGTTCAGCTTCAAACCTGAGCCGATTGACTGTACCCCCTGTTTTTGGTGGCGGGATGTTGCTAGCATCTGCTTGACCACCAAATGTCACATCAATGCCTCCAGGGCTACTCACACCGGAAACAGGTTGATTGGCTCTAATGCGATCGCTGGGCGGACGTTTTGAAACTCCACCAGCACTTACAGCCGTGGGTGAAAAGGCAAAATCTGTTTGTGCTGAGGGTACGTAAATTTCTCCTCTACCATTTTCCAATTCCCCACGATCTTGAACGAAGTTATAGGTAAAGCGTTGTCCACGCAGTATTTGATCGCCCCGTGTTAAGGTTACGTTGCCTTCACCCGCAGCGATCAAGTTGTCCAAATTAACTTGTAAGCGATCGGCATCCACCACCGCTCCGTCAAATCGCACAATTACATTACCTACAGCTGTAATAATTCGCTGTTTCTCGTCATATTCTTGCCGATCTGAAGTGACTTCTACAATTCTTTGTCCAGCTGGCGGTGTGGTAGCTGGTGCAGTTGTACCAGATGGTTGACCTTGTAGCTGAGTGGTATTTACTTGTGGTATAGGCGTTGGTACTTGGCTTTGTTGCTGGACTTGAGACTGAAATTCTACAGTGATGGGCGCTGAGAGTTGGTTTGTGGGCTTACGAGACTTGAATGTGATAAAATTTTGTACTGATTCAGAACTCGGTGCTAGATCGGCAGCAGATACAGAGATATTGTCTTTTTTTAGAGACTGTTGTGCAGTAATATCGCGTTGCTGTTTTTGTTGGGTTAACTTCTCAGCTAAAATTTCTGCTTTGGATTTGCCTAACTTGTTGCTGTTTGTGACAGTTGGGGCAATTTGAAGAGGGCGTGGAGATTGGGCGACCAAGGGACTTGGAGAAACTTTATAGCTAAAGCTAGAAGAGTCCAAAAAGGTTTGTTTTTCTCCATTACTAGAGTTTGGATTTAGCGTAGACGCAAAGCGGTGAGGGGGTCGCAGTCTTCTCCCAAGGGGAGACGCTAAGAGCGATGGCGGTTCCCGTCGATTGCGATAGCGCAGCGTTAGCGACGTTAGGAGCGTCACCCCCGAACCCGTTGGCGCAGCCTCTCGTAGAGAAGGGCTTGTCGTCAGATATCGCTGACTGAGTTTTTGAGAAGATTCATCTTTTGCGTTTTGGTCTAAAGCCTCCGCTTCGATTTTTTTTTGCATCTCCCGTTTACGCAGCACCGACATCAGGAGAAGTTCCGAGCGGCGGGGTTCGACGCTCGGACTTGTCTTTGTGTGTTCTTTTATTTGGCGATTAGAGGTTTTAACCTCTTGCTTGGGATAACTAACAACCAGCAGCTGCCCCAAAAGCCCAGCAGTTGCAGAACCAGCGAGTGGGGAACTTTCTGGTGGAAAGGTTTCTGGTGAATGAGGTACAGAGGAAGTTTCAGCAACTACCAAGTCATCTTGAGTTGAGTCGATTGGAGTTGACAATAAAGGATCGCTCTTGGTATTACCCGAAATTGCCAACTGAGCCAAATTCTTGGGCTGCTTGGATTTGTCTGTCTTTTCGTATATTCCAGTATCTACACCTGAAAGAAACTTTGTATGACTAGCAGAGGAGGCGGGATTTACAGGTTGTAAAGATTCAACGATAGGAGGCGGATTAGGTGGCAGAACTGGATGAAGCATAAGTGAGCAAAATCGGGCTAACAAACAGCCAAATGACAAAGGGAAGGATTAAACATACATTTTGCCTTCCGACTGTCGCCTTCTGCTACCTACAGCAAGCTACTTGGAGAAAGAAACTTACTAAATTTTCGCTTAGTAAGTTTCCGTGGCGTTTAGTATTTTCCGCCTTCCAAAGTCGCGGATGATTTATCGCCCTTTTACTCTAAGTCCCGACGGCCGGGGTTACGAGCTGGATCGTTCGACAAAAATCCGAAGATGAAGATAGTTACGAAGAAGGCAACAACAATATAAACAGCGATTTTTAAAGTCACCATAGAAATATCTCCAACGGGTAAAACAAAGAAAGCTTTTCTTTCAGTATCTGCAATGCAGAAAAGATAGCTACTTTATATTACCCAAATCTCGTCCCTTTTTTAGAAGACTCTGGGGATTGGGGACTGGGAATTGGGGATTGGGGATTGGGAACTGGGGATTGGGGACTAGCAGTGCATTGGTGTCAACTTAACGTGAAAGCCAGCCTAGAAACAGCTTTTAGATATTGTCTCGTTCCCAGTCGGAGACTGGGAATGCCCCTCATTGAGGCTCCGCCTCCCTCTCCTCGCGGCAGAGCCGCCAGGAGCAGCATTTCTAGCCAGAGGCTGGAAACGAGGTTTGAAAAGGAGTTTCAGCTTAAGTTGATACCCATGCTAGCAGTGTCTATCCTACGGTTATTGAGAGTAGTGCAAGATGTCAGTTGTCTGACTTTTAGATGACCCTAAGAAATAACTCAAAGGACTATTGACTCTTCTGACGTTGACTGATGACAAAGGTTTCCAAAAAAAGGTTAGAGGTTGCAGGTTACAGGAAATAATTACTATCCCGCCAATCCCCAGTACCCAGTCCCCAATCCCCTATTTCTCAACTTGAAGCTTTGCTATATCTTTGCCAATTCGGTTTTTAATTACTCGTGCAGGTATGCCGACAGCAACTGAAAAAGCAGGAATATCTCTATTAACAACTGCTCCCGCACCAATAACACTGCCTTTGCCGATAGTAACGCCATCTAATACTGTTACTCCATGTCCTAGCCAACAATCATCCTCAATCACAATTCCCTTGCGAGTAACACCTTGGTATTTAATCAGCTCCATCGGAGCGGCAAAATTATGATTATTGGCATATATCCCTGAATGGGCAGCAATCATGCAGTGTTTACCAATTTTAATGTCTCCTGGCCCCTCAATACACACGTTGGGTGCAATGAAGGTGTCTTCATCAATATGTATATACGTATCTGCCAAAGACCCAATATCAACGTTACGCTCAATTGCAACTCTATCTCCTAGATGAATTCTATTATTTTTGTGTCCTCTCGCATCCATCCGCACACCCTTGAAAATATAGACTCCTGCGCCAATCTCAATACAAGAAGTACCGTTAAATTCAACACCATTTTGAATATACACTGGGCTGTCTATCTGGGCAAAAATACTACGGTATCCTAAATTACGCAACTTTGGGCCGAGAAGAAGTGTCGGAATGTCTCCTAACACTGTAGTTACTAAAAGTTCTTGCACGCGCTGCAATTTGGAAAAATATTGCTCGTTCTGCATGGCTACATATCTCTTTAATCAATTTTTGTTGACAGTGTTTAAGTTGTTTTGGCTGTATCCTAATCTTTTGCCAATACCAATAGCTTCTGTATGTATTAATACATGAGCTAAGTTAGCAGTATCACCAAAATTCCCCAAAATTTTAGATAGTTTTCCAAATGTTGAAAAACCAGAGTTTGGCTTTGACCATACGAGCAATTCTTGAGGTTATGTGTGTAGAATTACTCAAGTAATATGCACAATTGCGTTAAGTCGCTAGCAGATTTTGTACTATATGCACGTAAAATTTTGGCTTATTTTTCACAAAATCAATTAACAAAACACTTTCAGTGCATTGCAGGTCAAAACTTAGACTCTTAAATTGTCTGATGGAAAATGTGCTGGTTTAGATAAGCTACTGTTTTGGTTCTCTGGCAAATTTGAAAAGCTTGCTACCGCTAACAGCACTCCTAAAGCAAATAGGGATAGTGTTGTTTGTCTTGAGGCTATATCCTCACAAGCGGTTTTAGTCTTTTGAAGCAATTCAGTTTCACAAGCTATTTTGCAACAAAAAATACATTTAACTAGACTATATTCAAAGTTTAGATAAAATTTCTGCCTAGCATGACAATGTAATTGTTGTTGGATTTTTTTGGGTATTTTTGCCCAAATAAAATCCAATTAGGGTGGATTATCTCCCACATCAGCCATCACATTGAAGTTAACCATCGGTGCAAACAAGTAAGCGCTTCCCCGACTGCTATGACGGCTTTCTTGCAACGAATTTCTAGAGTATGCTGCTCCAATCATGTTGCACACGGATGATTTACAGACTAGCCAATTCACGTTTGTAATGACATGAATGGTTTTTAATAACAATTGTTTTTAACGATAACACATTTTATTTTTAGTGGAACACTCTCATGAAATAAGTTTATTTCCAGGTTTATTGTTGATGAGAATGGTGGAAATAAGTTAACTTTTTTACTAGAGTGATGCCAAAGTTGGGCAAAGCCTACGCTATTTGCAAATATTTTTATACACTTAAATAAAATCTCTTAAGGAGGGAAATTTCAAAAATGCTATCAGCGATTATTGGCATTTTTGTCTATATTTATATCGTTGCTGGTAAAAGTAATTTTATGATTGGGCGTTCAACTTAGGATGATATCTACTATACTTGTGACACCATCTTCGTTAAAAAGCCAATTTAGCTCAAAATATTCCTTTTGTCCACATATTTACTATCTAAAATATTGTAAATCACCCATTCGGGTGAGCCAAGAGGGTGATGTGTGCTTGGTACTACTCGTTATAAATTTTATTTAAAGAAAACTAAAACGTAGCTTATTTTCGAGGAGAAATCTACAAAAAAACATCTAATTTCCCAAATTGAGGTATCAGTTTTAACTCACACACTTGGTTCAAATTATGGTTTTAATTAAAGAAATTGTACAAGAAGCTCTCACTATCGGCTATCTGAGTGTTGTAGCCGAAGATCAACTGCGATCGCAGCTGCAAAGTAGTTATGACTCAGAAGACCTAGATGCCTGGATTGTTTTACAGCGAGCTATTGCAGCAGGTGATGTCAAACAAGAGTCGCGCCGAAAAAAAGCTTCCCCCTCTCCTAAAGCTAAGGACACTTCATCAAGTATCAAACTTGCTTATCAAATGGCAGCGGAACTCGCTTATGCAGCAGCTGTAGCTCTGACAATGACAAAAAATACTAAAGATCAGCCTTCATTAGGTGCATAAAACAACACCTTTAAAAGTTATTTTCCTGATTTAGTGCAAATATTTAATACCAAGTAGTTAGCGTCGGCGTAGTCCGCCGCAGGCATCGCTTTTCTTGATTAACTGCTTGGTAAGGCTTTCATTCGATTATTTATGGGGTTTCCCTTCTGGCTCATGACTTGGAAGTGCTCAGTGCTGAGTAAAAATCCCAGTCTTTAGAAGAATTTCATACAAGGCTGCCTTCTTTGACAGCGCAATTTTATTAAAAAATAATTAAAAAATTTAACTTTACTGGATACAGCTATGGGAAATTTTTACCCTCAGCCAAGACTCTCGATTGATCCCCGGAAGCAATACTAAAATAAATATAAATTATTTATTCAAAACTAGATTTTTTTTAATGATATCTGCCAGTAAATGATTAAATCTTAATATACCAAGTACATGGCTCAGAGTCAGGCATAGAATTAGAAACACCTTGGTGTAAACTTTAGCAACGAGGTTAAAAATAATTCTCAATGCTTAACAAAGTCATCGCTTTTTCACAAACCAGAGTATAAAGAATTGGCAACATTGGTAAAGAGAGTAAACAATAACCATAGCTAAACTTGGAGTTTTGCCAACCTATGCAGCCAATTCGCACATTTAACGTATCCCCTTCACTACCGCCGCGACTCGAACCACTACGGCGGCTGGCACAGAACTTGCACTGGGATTGGAACGTTGATACTAAAGATTTATTCCGTCGCTTAGACTCTGACCTGTGGGAGTCTAGCCATCATAACCCGGTGTTAATGCTGGGTACTATCTCTCAATCGCGGCTTCTGGAAGTTGTCGAAGATGAAGGCTTTTTAGCGCAAATGGATCGAGCTGACCGTCAGTTAGACGATTATTTGCAAGAGCGCACGTGGTATCAGAAACAACGGGAGCAGAAACCCAAAGAATGCTACGCCTATTTTTCGGCGGAATTTGGACTTGTAGATTGTTTGCCCGTCTATTCTGGAGGCTTGGGTGTTCTGGCGGGGGATCACCTCAAATCTGCCAGTGACTTGGGTTTACCGCTTGTAGGTGTAGGTTTGCTCTATCAGCAAGGCTACTTTGCCCAGTATCTCAATGCTGATGGTTGGCAGCAAGAACGCTACCTGCTCAATGATTTCTACAATATGCCCTTGCATCTAGAGCGCAATGCCGATGGCTCAGAACTGCGGATTGCGGTAGACTATCCAGGACGCAAGGTATATGCCAGAGTTTGGCGCGTACAGGTAGGAACGGTTCCCTTGTATCTGATGGACACCAACATTGAACCGAACAACACTTACGACCACGACATCACAGATCAGCTGTACGGTGGCGACATCGATATGCGTATCCACCAAGAAATTATGCTGGGGATCGGTGGTGTGCAAATGCTCAAAGCCTTGGGGCTGAAAGTTACCGCTTACCACATGAATGAAGGCCACGCCGCCTTCTCTGCCCTAGAACGCATTCGCTTGCTGATTCAGGAAGAGGGGCTGAATTATGCCCAAGCTAAACAGGTGGTGGCTTCCAGCAATATTTTTACTACCCACACGCCAGTACCAGCGGGAATTGACTTGTTCGCTCCCGAAAAAATGTTGTACTACTTGGGGTACTATGCAGAGATATTTGGATTGCCCAAAGAGCAATTTTTAGGACTGGGACGTGAGAATACAGGCGATTTATCTGGGCCTTTCAGTATGGCGGTGCTGGCGCTGAAAATGGCAACATTTTCTAACGGTGTCGCCCAACTGCATGGTGTGGTGTCGCGGCAAATGTTCCAAGGCTTGTGGAAGAAGGTGCCAGTAGAAGAAGTACCGATCGCAGCAATTACTAATGGTGTCCATGCTCGGAGTTGTGTTGCCAAATCGACTCAAGAATTGTATGATCGCTACCTGGGCCCAAATTGGTCATCAGCACCACCAGATAGCCCGTTATGGGAGCGGATGGACGCTATACCCGATGAAGAATTGTGGCGCAATCACGAACGCTGCCGCTTAGATATGATTTTGTATGTGCGGGAGCATTTAGTTAAGCATTTAACCGATCGCGGCGCTTCCGCTTCCGAAATTACCCAAGCCCAAGAAGTTTTAGATCCTTACGCTTTCACCATTGGCTTTGCTCGTCGCTTTGCCACCTACAAACGCGCCACCCTCTGGATGCGTGATTTAGAACGGATTAAGCGGCTTCTGCTGGCTAACAAAGACCGGAAAGTGCAATTTGTGATTGCTGGTAAAGCACATCCCAAGGATATTCCCGGTAAAGAACTCATCCGCGAGATCAATCACTTTATCCGCGAACAGCATTTAGAAAAACAGGTAGTATTTGTTCCCAATTATGACATTTACATCTCCCGGTTGATGGTTGCGGGTTGCGATATCTGGTTGAACACACCGCGTCGTCCACGGGAAGCCTCTGGTACTAGTGGTATGAAAGCCGCTATGAATGGATTGCCAAATTTAAGTGTGCTAGATGGTTGGTGGGATGAAGCTGATTACGTCCGCACAGGTTGGGCAATTGGACATGGAGAGAATTACGACGATCCCAACTACCAAGATGAAGTGGAAGCAAATGCTCTCTACGAATTGTTAGAGAAGGAAGTTGTACCGCTATTTTATGAACATCGGGATACTGATGGTTTGCCCCGTCCGTGGGTTGCCAAAATGAAGGATGCAATTCGGTTGAATTGTCCGTTCTTTAATACAGCGCGAATGGTAGGAGAATATGCCCAAAGGGCTTATTTCCCAGCTAGCGATCGCTATCATACCCTGACTGTTGATAAATATGCTCCAGCGAAAGAACTAGCCGCTTGGAAAGAAAAACTGAGCGAACACTGGTTCAACATCAAAATCAAAGATGTTGACGTATCGGCAGCTTCAGACATTGAGGTTAACCAAACCGTTGCTGTCAAAGCCAAGGTTGACTTAGCGACTTTGACCAATGATGATGTGCAGGTGGAGCTTTATCAAGGTGCGATCGATGCCAATGGTGAGATTGTCAACGCTGTGCCAGTAGTGATGGATTACCAAGGGGAAGATGCACAGCAATTGAGTATTTACACTGGTAATATCATCTATACCGCTTCTGGTTTGCAAGGCTTGTCTTTGCGTGTATTGCCGAAAAATAAAAATCTGGCTAATCCTTACGAACCAAGGTTGATTGCTTGGGCAGAGTAAGAGTAGTGAGTAGTTATTGAATACTCAAGATTAGGCGTTGCTGATTTAAGTTTAGCAACGCCTTTTATTGTGCAATGCAGTCATATCAAGTTCGGTAAATCACTTACGATACGACTATGTAGAACGGATAAAACGAGATGACCCAGAACAATTTATTGCTATTGGATATCTGGCAAACACCCTTTTGTCGGTCATTTACGAAGTTCGTTATGATGATGAAGGGGAATATATTTGGTTAATTACTTATTGGAAAAGTACGAGATGGGAGAGAGAAATCTATGAACAATATTTCTATTAAAGAACTTGAAGATAAAATAGAGGTAGGAGAGGAAGTTGTTGATCGTTATTTTGACTCCACGACAACAAGAGTTGGAACGCCTCGTCAAATGACCTCACGAAGAAGACAGGATATAGTGACAACAAACCTTGAAATTCCTAGTCCGATGCTCAACGAACTTGACAAAACGGCAACCGAACTCAGTATTAGTCGTAAAGCTGTAATTAAGATGATGCTAAGACGCGCTCTTGATCAACACTATCTGGCCAAGAACCAGATTAAATCAGAAATTTGATTGCGTAGCTTGCCGCCGTAGGCATCGCTTTTTGCGTGTGCTGTTACCCAATCCAAATTCCTCAAATTTCACTCTGTAAACTTCATGTTTTGAGCAGGAAAATCAAGCACTGAGGGAAATTGTTTGAAAAGTATTATGTTTAACATCAAAATCTATGATACATAAGACGAGGCGTTGCTGATTTAAGTTTAGCAATGCCTTTTATGTTAAAAATTTTCAGGTAGATAGTTAATATCTAGTAGCTGTTCTAAGGTGTAAATACAAGATTGAGGTAAGTTATCTAGTTTGCCCTCAGTTTTATCAATTACATATCCTAAAGCATCATCATAAATTGATGCTAATTCTTTTTCTAAAAATTGAGATAAATTCGTTGTTAAATGACGTTTTAATCGATTCCTAAAACTTCTAACTTCTGCTTTCCAATGTCCAGAATTATATTGAGTTTCTTCTGTCCAATATTGCAGTAATAAAAAATGTCTAATAATTTGTTATAATAAACTAGCAACCTTGGCTTTGTCTCTACGACCCAAATTTTCTAGCTCCTCAATTAAATTTTCTAAATCTAATTCTTTTAAATGGTTAGTTTTCAATAGTTTGATTGTTTCCTCTAACCACAGATGCTCGTCAATTTCATAAAGCTCTTTTAAACTCAAATTAGAACTAACTCCTTGCATAAAACCTCTTTGAGTTAAATATTATGAGATGACAATTTTAGGCTAACATTCTTTGGGGGATGATAATGTAGCCGGTGGTGCGATCGCCTAGTACCAAATTACGTTCTTCTCCCCAATACCACCAATAAGCAGCAACATAAGCGCAAATTAAGCTATCTAGTTTATCTTCAGTTGCTTTGAGGGCTACACCTGTGATCGGAATTTCCATAAAAAACGAATCGCACAGAAGCACAGGAGGAGAAAGAGAGGGGAGAATATTGAAAAGATAATTTTGGAGTTTGATTAGTTCTAGGCGGCGTTCATTGAGGCGTCCTTTTTTGTATTTGAGGATGCGTTCTAAGTTGAATAGGTTAACGATTGCTGGGTGGGGAAAAACTTCTATTTGATATCTGCTGAGTTTTTGCGGTTCAATGGTGGGAGCGTGTGCAAAACCACGTAATTCCAATTCTAAACCAAAGTTGATGGTGCGCTCTGCGAAGGATAGGTTTTGATTAGCTGGGTAGCATCCTGCATGATATTTGCCAAAGTACTTGTGGCTGAGTTTGTCGGGGAGGCGACTCCCGCTAGCGTTGGGTATGAGCGTAGGTGCATCTACGGCAATAATGGCTGGTTCGTCTGCTTGTACGCTTTGATCGATCCAGATGAGGATGTCTGCAATGGCATCTTTGCGGTCTAGATCGAGTAATTGTAGTTGTCCATCTGTCCATTCTAAGCAGCACAATCCACTTGGTTGCGATCGCCAGCCTAAATCAATGCCAATAAATTTCATGGTCATAACACGAATTTGCGATCATTTTCGCATTTTCGGGCAACCATTTATCTAAATTTACTTGCTAAAAGTTGTGATAAATAATCTTATAATCTTAAGCAGCTTGTCTTAATTTATTTTATCAGGCAATAAGTTAATCAAGATTATTCCAATGAAAATTTTATTTTTACATCCCAATTTTCCCTCACAATTTCGCAACCTAGCAACAGTTTTAGGTAAAGATCCTAATTGTCAAGTCGTGTTTGGGACAAATCGTCGGGAAGGGGAAATACCTGGCGTTTTTAAAGCTATTTATACTCCTTCTCGTGAAGCAGCGCCTCAAACCCACCACTACGTTCGCAACCTGGAAAACGCTGTTCTCACCGCACAGGCTGTCTATCGCGTGGCAGAAAAATTGAAGGCTGAGGGTTTCGTTCCAAATATAGTTTATGGTCATTCTGGTTGGGGACCAACTTTATTTATGAAAGATGTTTTCCCCAAAGCAGAATTATTGTGTTATTTCGAGTGGTTTTACCATGCTCACGGTTCCGATGCAGATTTCGATCCCAACGATGCGCTGAATACTGATGATGAATGCCGCATCCGCGTGAAAAATGCACCGATTTTAACTGATTTATATAGCTGCGATCGCGGTCTTTCTCCGACCAATTGGCAGCGTCAGCAGTTTCCCAAAGAATATCATAGCAAACTCACTGTAATTCATGATGGTGTTGATACCAATTATTTTGTCCCCAAACCAGGTGCAAAGTTAGTTTTACCAAGAATAAATCTGGATCTTTCCCATGTGGAAGAGTTGGTAACTTATGTAGGACGAGGAATGGAACCTTATAGAGGTTTTCCGCAGTTTATGGAAACCGTAGCGCTAATTCAGCAGCGACGACCTAAGTGCCATGTAGTAGTCGTGGGAGAAGATAGAGTTGCTTATGGTAAAAATCTCCCCGATGGTCAGACTTATAAACAATTAATGCTAGAAAAATTATCTCTGGATTTATCGAGGCTGCACTTTACAGATAGGCTTCCTTACAATGAGTACCTTCAGGTTTTGCAAGCTTCTTCTGCCCATGTTTATTTAACCCGTCCTTTTGTATTATCCTGGTCAATGTTAGAAGTAATGGCAGCAGGATGTTTACTAATAGCTTCTAAGACACCACCAGTATTGGAGGTCGTACAGGATGGGGTGAATGGACTGTTAGTAGATTTCTTTTCTCCCCGGAATATTGCTAATCGGGTTGAAGAGGCGCTGAATCATCCTCAAGAAATGAATGCAATTCGTGCGAATGCGCGAGAGACAATTCTGAAGCGTTATGATTTGGCGAAACTATTACCACAGCATTTACAATGGATGTTCGCTGGGAAAAATTCTGATAGTTTGAAAAAGCGTCCAAGCTCTAAAGGATTTGGCAAAAATTAGTCATTAGTCAGTAGAGACGCGATTAATCGCGTCTGTACAATGGTCATTGGTCATTAGCCTCTTGCACAAATATTTTTGCCTCAAGCAAAGGTGCAAATAAAAGTCTAAACAGAACGGCTTTTATAAGAAGTATATTAATTATGTATGAGTTATTGGTCAATGACAAATGACAAATGACAAATAAATACAGAAGTGCTATTGAAAATGCGAATTATTTTTACTATTGCCCATTTTTTTAAACCTAGCAATGAAGGTCGTCATGCTTCACAACGCAAAGACCCGCAACCCCGTTTGGAGGCATTAACTAAAAGTATTACCGCTTTACACCAATTGTTTGGTAAATCTCAAAGTATTATCAACATTGCTCAACGAGTAGCTTTTCCTGCTAATCAACTGCAATCTCACGAACTAGATATTGTTATTTGTACAATTAAAGATAATCATCTTCTGAATCAGCTTTCCTTACCATCCCATTTATATAGACATCATTCTAGCAATGCAGAACCTTTGCTTTTGGGGTTTGAGTGCCAAGCTGTTCTGCAAAGTTGTCTCGGTCAGTATGATTATTACTGCTTTCTTGAAGATGACTTAATTATTCATGATCCTTGGTTTTTTATAAAATTAAACTGGTTTAGCCAACAAGCAGGTGATTTAAATTTGCTCCAGCCAAATCGTTATGAAGTCTCTCTCCACGGTTTGGTTCACAAAGCTTATATTGATGGAAATTTGGCTTTACGAGTAACTGCTCCTTATCAAAATTTGCAGGATCAACAGGAACTCAAAGGTACAATTATGAATACACCAATTACTTTTTGTCGTGCCCTCAATCCTCATGCAGGCTGCTACTTTTTAAATGCAAATCAAATGGCTCACTGGGCTAATAAAACCTATTTTCTCGACCGGGATATTAGCTTTGTTGGGCCACTAGAAAGTGCTGCAACTTTAGGAATTATGAAGACATTCCAAATTTACAAAACCTCGTCGGAGCAAGCAAGCTTTTTGGAGATTCAGCACTTTGGAACTGGATTTTTAGGGCTAATTGGCGGACAGGTGGGTTTGGCAGAAAGGTAAATATTCGGTGTCGCCTGATTCATATTTTGATTCAGCAATGTCCAAAAATCAAATATGAGTCCTATAGAACAGTTACCAGAGGCTTTAAGGAAGTTATCAGAAAATTTATTCCTTATTTATTATCAGTTTAGATGCAACCCTGATATACAGATGCTCTCACTATGACTATGACAATAAAAAAATAGTGATTTATATTTGGATAAATAAAACAAATATCTAGATTATTGCCACTAATTTTCATTTATTTGAGATTAATTATCAAGAATGAGTGGCTTTAACAATAGCAAAACTATAGTATTTTGCTATTTTATAAATACAAATTATAATATAAATTAATGTGTATATATATATTTAGATAGATGACCTTGACTGCAAGGTTTTCGACTCTCTCCAGAGAGTAATGAAAGAGGGTTAAGTAAGTCGGCGTGAGAAAACTAAACTATCTTAAGCATTAAGAGGTACTAAAAACCTTGCCATCATTTGTAAGAATTTAAATTTAGCCGGAATTGAGGGATAAAACTATACTTCATCCTGGAGTGCGATCGCTTCGCTTATTGAGAATTATCTCAAAGATATTTGAGAAAGTTAAGCAGAGACCCCATTTTATTCGTTGCACAATACATAGCTGAATCTATGGCTGGTATTTAGACAACAATTCCCGTTCGTTAAATTTCTTCTATCTTCTGAATGCTGACGGTAGAAATTCGTCGTGGGTTGAGAATCATGATTACTTCATTTCATTTGGATCCATAACTGGTTACAAGGAAGTGAAAAGATATCCATTCAAAAGATGGCTTCCTTTTAGGCAAGATGAAATTTTGGTCTTGCGTAAACAGACTGATTTGTGATTTTTAGCATTGCTGAATAGCTAGTTAGATATGAAGAAGTTAAAGGGGGAGCAACGCGAAAAAGTGGGATGAGACTACAAAAAGGCGATCGGGAGCATCCCGCTTTTTCGAGTGGAGCAAAAGTACTAATTGTCAAACCCTCGACTCTACCAGGATTAGTATTTTATTCACTCAGTCTTTTTTTATAATATCAAATATTTTTAAAATTTCTGCCTAAATATGCAGCGTTTTTTTCGACTTTTTTAATCTTTCTTTTACATCCATATATAATATTACCCTGGTCAAATTACTACTCATATACATTTTTTTTATTATCTATATTGATGTTTTTTCATAAAAAAAATAACATCAATGTGTTTTTATCTGGATTGTTTTTAGGATTATCTTCTTTATGTAGATACACATCAATCCAAGTTGTACTGCTTCCTTTTTTATTCTTTTTGGGTTACGAAATATTTTTTCAAATAAATGCTAAAAGAATAGCTTTATCAAGAACTATATTTTTTAGTTTGGGGTTTCTATTTCCGACCTTGTTATTTTTCTTTTTCTTATTTTATAACAATCTTCTAGATGATTTTTGGATTCAAAATAAAATCTTAGTTGAAGATTCAAGATATGGAACCACTATTTCAAATTTTATCCCAAAACTATTAAAGAATATTATTACATTTGGAAAACCATCACTTATTATCTGGTATCCAGAAAAGGAACCTGATTCACGAATGATTTTCTTTACAATCATCTTTTTTTGGAATCTTGCAACACTATTTTATTTCTGGCCTAAATTATTTTTGAAAAAGAATATAACTCAAGATGAAGCTCTTGTAATGGTATATTCTCTAGTCACTCTTTTTGGATACTTAAATGCAATTCACTTATATGATTTCTTTAGATTAGTCAATGGTTCATCACTTGGCATAGGAGTCATTATTTATACTGTTATTCAAGCATCTCAACGGTTTGGTCACAAAATTAAAATCATTCTACTTTTACCATTAATTTCTCTTTGTTTTATTTGGGCAAATAGTCTGATTTTCTCACAAACAAGCTCTGTTTATGATCCTTGGAGATTAGATATTTTTATGGGAAAAGGAGTTAGTCCAACAGAAATTAGTGTTTTCCAAGGAAAGATAGTGAGTCAAAAATACTATGAATTCTATAGAGAAATTTTTCAAAAAATATCAAATTTTGACCGTTCATATTATATAATTAACTATACGCATGATATTGTTGCTATGGTAATTAATGATTTACCAAAAGTTCAAATATCATCACTGTATCTTCCTCAAATCGAACAGGCATACCCTGAAGAAGCTAAAAAAATTCAGCAAATCATTCATGCAAAAAAGGCAATCATAGTTTCAGACAAAGATATTCACATACCAGGGTACAAGGTTATTTTGAGTAAGGTTTGGGATTCTGGAGATGTGGTAGAAACGTCAGATGGTTCGATAAACATTAGCGTTCCAGAAGAGGTTAAATTTTAGATTATCTTTAACCTCGTTAGTCGAAGATATAAATAATTCTATTTTTGATTGGGTTTCCAGAGTAAAGGCATCTTGTAAATAAGAACGTTTTTATCTCAATAAACCCTACAATAATCAATCGCATTAACGCTTACTTATTCGCAATACTTTAGGCGATCGCTTTGAGCCTGGAAAAATAAATCACAAGGTTTAATTACGAAAGAATCTATTCAAGGTGTTAAAAGACTTGGAATCCGCATGACTAGGAGAATAACATGATGCTCAAGACAACTTCAATAAGTCTGTCCCGACGAGGACCCGCTAATCCGAAATATGGTGGGATCTCAGTTGTGTTCCCAGTTTACAACGAGTCCTTCATCATAGAGCAAACCTTACGCAACTATATCGCCGAGTTGCAGAACCGGGTCGAGGACGTTGAGTTCATTGTTGCCGAGGACGGCAGCACTGATGACACCAAGGCTGTACTTGAACGTCTTGAACAGGAATTGCCGATTAAGCTATTTATAAGCTATGAGCGAAAAGGCTATCAGCAAGCCCTTAAGGATGCGATGAAGCACGCAACCAAGCCGTGGCTCTTTGTAGTGGATAGCGATTATCAGTTTGCAGCCATTGACTTCTGGCATCTCGAACCTCTCCGGGATGAGTTCGACATCATTTTGGGCGTCAAGACGCCCCGCAGAGATCCTTTCTACCGCGTGTTCTTGTCCTGGGGTTATAACGTCTTGCTCCGTTTCTTTTTCAAGATCCCGTACGCTGATATGGACACTGGCTTCCGCCTCATCCGTCGCGCCGTGGTTGAGGAACTCTCACCTAGCGTCCGCTTCATGTCTTTCTTCAACGCCGAGTTTGTTATTCGCGCGCACTTTAAAGGCTACAAAGTTGCACAGGTTCCCGTATGCCACTACGCGCGCAAAATTGGCAGCACAACGATTTTCCACATTTCCAGACTCTTCTCTATTTGCTTCCAACTATTTGTCGGTATTATCCGCCTCTGGCTCGAACTCAAACGGGAAGGCCAAATTCCCCTTAAAAAGGCTCCGTCCAAAATAAACTAGAGGACAGATAAGACTTTAGAAAAGATCGTGGTGACGTCAATACTGCTCAGTTAAGCATTTTAAACTAGGAATTTGGCTTAGGGAAAAGGTTAAAGGGTAAGGGTTAAAGGTTTTTTCTTTCCCTTTCCCCTTCCGTCTTCCCCTTAACTGAGCAGTATTGGTGGTGACGTAATACCGAGACCCATAAAACGAGACAAAGCTCATTGCTCGTAATACTATTATCAGTGAATTAATTAAAAAGCAAAAGAAGGAGATTTTAGAATATGAGTTCAAAAGCGAGCAATTTATCAAAAGTCATCCAATCTGTAACAATGAGGCAGCTAAACAGCCTAAAAAATCAGATATTTAGGCTGAAAAATCAAGAAGTGCAATACACTAAGTTTCATTCACAGTTTGGAGAAGACAGATATATTTATGAAAATATTGACTTATTAGAGAAAGGAGTCTTTGTAGATGTAGGAGCCGGACATCCAAGCTATCTTTCAAATACTTACTTTTTTGAGAAAAATGGTTGGACAGGGATCTGCATCGATGCCGAACCAACTCAATACGAACTCTTAAAAAAAGAAAGAGCCAATGTCGAGTGGGCTGCTATTTCTGATCGAGAAGGAGAAATAGAGTTTTCTCAATCTTATTTTCCTAGTTATTCGAGTGCTGTTGGAAAAGAAGAGTATAAAGGATTGCTTAAAGTTCCTTTTAAACAGACTATTAAAGTTCCCTCTTATCGGCTTGAAACGATTTTAGAAAAATTTCAGATTGGTCAAATAGATTTATTAGATATAGATGTGGAAGGATCTGAGATAGAAGTTTGGCAAACTTTCAATTATGAAAAACATCAACCAAAAGTGGTGATTATGGAATATCAAACTTTTGGGCTAGCCGATAATTCCGAGAAAATCAAAGAGTTTTTCTCGAATTTACCCTATAAACTTGTTCATGTAACTTGTACTAATTTTATTTTTCTTAACTTGTTAGCGTAATTTTCTTTGAGACGTATCTATTTTTATTACAAATTTTTGCAAGTTGAGTTCAAAGGAAGTATTTACCTACCTCAAATACATAAATGAATTGCGAAATTATCAGCCAAAAATAATGGCATAACTGGCGTTGCAAAATAGAAATATGATTAGAGCGATTGCTATGCAATGTCCAAGGAGTGCATCAACTCACATTCGTAAGAATGGCTGGTAATGTGGTAATTAAAAATAGATATGTGTTCTTTGATTCACCAACGCCAGGATTCTTGATAGTTCTGAACAGGGCTAATTGTACAGTAAAAATCAAATATTGTTAGACTAAGAGTTTGTCTTAAATCAAATTTCATCAAGACAAAATATGTAAAATATTCAAGGGAGTTATTCAGTATGATAGTTACTGGTTTCAGAACATTTTTGAGAACTAATCCTATTACAGGTACTTTTCTTTCATGGATATGGAAGCATTATATTACTGCCATATGTGAAAGTGCTCCAGACGATTTATCCCATATCCCTAAAGTCAAAGATGCTGGAAAAATTTTTATAGCATCAGATGATTCTTCAAAAAGATACCAGCTTATGCATAATGGAGTAAAAATAAAAGTTAACTCCTATTATAAAAACTTAAACACAGAAATAATAAAACATCTTCAAGGTCACCACGAACCACAAGAAGAAAAAGTTTTTTATGAAATTTTAAAAAGTTTACCTGAAGATATATCAATGATTGAGGTAGGAAGTTATTGGGGATATTATTCTATGTGGGCAAATCAAGCCAAAAAAAGTGTTTGCAATATTCTTATAGAGCCTATAGATGAACATATGCAGATAGGTAAAGAAAACTTTGCACTGAATTCAATGACAGCACAATTTATTAGAGCCTACATCGGTGAGTCGTCAAAAAAACAGCATACAAAAAAACTAGAAGGTGTAACCGTTAAAAATTTAGAGAGAATCTCTATTGATGATTTGATGAAGCGTTACAATTTATCTTTTTGTCATATAATTCATGCAGACGTACAAGGTGCAGAGTTGGAATTGTTAAAAGGAGCAAACAGTACAATCTCAAATAAAAAAATTGGATATTTTTTTATTAGTACTCATAGTAAAAAACTTTATCTGGATTGTTATAGTTTTCTTATACAGAACAATTTTCATATTGTTGCTTCTCACACTAGAGAAGAAAGCTTTAGTGCTGATGGTTTAATTGTAGCTCGTTTACAATCATTTCCTGGGATTGATACTGTCAATATTTCTATAAATACAAATCGTCACCCTTTCAAAGTTTTGTCTAACTACTTCTTAAAAAGGTTGTTTCAAAAATGTTGATTTCAAGTAATTGCTCACCAGAATAAAAGTAAAAGCTGTCCAACTTTTTGGGGGATAATACGTCACCTGTCCTTTTTTCTATGAAATAGCACATTTTAGTGAGTTAATTATGACTACACCAGAATTTGGACTGTTTTTGATATCGATTCTAGCTAGTGTTGTAGGGCAATTCTTGCTGAAGACAGGAGCCTTAAAGCTGGGACAAGTGAATGCTGGCAATTTCGCTAAGCATTTATTGAATATTATTACCACGCCTGAGTTGCTGGCAGGTTTGACTTGCTATGCTTTGGGAGCGTGTACCTACATTTTACTGCTGACGCGGGTCAAACTCAGCGTAGTCGGACCTGCTGTGGCATTGTCCTACGTTTTCTCGGTGCTGGTGGCTCATTTTGTGTTTCGAGAGGTGATTCCTTTGAGTTGCCTGGTGGGGTTAGGGTTAATTATCTGTGGAGTGGTGTTGGTGATTTGGAAATAAAGCGATCAACTCCTCGTCGCATCGGTTTTAACTATCTTAACCTGAGTTCGGGTTAAGCAGATGGAGGCAAAAGCTATTCAAGACGAAGGCCAGGCTTCTTAGGCTGATGACAACTGATAACTTGCTTTTTCTGTCTGCTGTACTTGCTGTTGTTGCTTCAATGTTTCTAATTGTGCCTCCAGTTGCACCTTCACTTCATGACGGAAGCTGAAGAAGTGTTCACCAAAGCTCAATGCTACGAGGTAATCATACAATAAATCCGGTTTTTGGAAAGCGATCGCAATCAATTGCCACCAAAAACGCCAACGAGTTGAGCGAACAATACCCTGTCGCCAAACAATTACTGGAAACAAACGTAATTCATGCCAAGTCAGAGGACGTTTACCTTTGGGACGCTTACCTGACATCAAGTTAAAGTGGTGGAAGGTGCGCTGGAGATAAAGCATGGGGTCATACAAATTCCAAAAAGTATCAATATACTCTTTGATAATTTCTTCCAAAGGACGAGTAGGTACAAAGTTCATCAAAGCTTTCTGAGAACCCATAAAATCCATTAACCCTTCTTGGAGGCGTCCTTCTTGCTTGAGGCGATTCCACATAGCTGTGTTCGGTAATGCTTGAAGCAACCCAAGATGAGCTTGAGGAATACCGGTTTCTTCTACAAATGTTTGAATGCGTTGTCCTGCATCTGGTTTTTCGCCATCAAAACCGATAATGAACCCAGACATAATTTGTAGTCCGGCTCGTGTAATTTTGTTGCAAGACTCTAACAGCGATTGACGGGTGTTTTGTTCTTTATGGGCTACTGCTAAACTTTCTATATCCGGTGTTTCAATGCCCATGAATACCATCCTAAAACCAGCTTGCACCATCAAGTCAATCAGTTCGTCGTCCTCTGCTAGATTTAAGGACGCTTCTGTGAGTAACATGAATGGATAGTTACGCTCTTGCATCCAGGGAATTAGCGATCGCAAAAACACTTTAGCATTGCGTTTGTTGCCAATAAAGTTGTCATCTACAACAAATACCAATCGTCGCCAGCCCATTTGATATAAGACTTCCATCTCAGCCAGCATTTGCTCTGGTGTTTTTGTGCGCGGCTTGCGACCAAATAAGGTGATAATATCGCAAAATTCACACTGGAACGGACAGCCCCGCGAAAATTGTACGGTAATTGCTAGGTAAGCATCTAAGTCTAGCAAGTCGAAACGGGGTATAGGTGTTTGAGTGACATCGGGTTTTTCTATAGCGCGGAAAATTCCCTTTGTTTCTCCCCGCGCCAATGCTTCTAAAAATAAGGGGATAGTGCATTCCCCTTCATCCAAAATTAAATAATTAGCTCCTGCTTCCAAGGCAAATTCTGGTACTGAGGTAGCGAAAGGCCCGCCAACTACAACTTTTTTACCTAATGCTACCCCTTTTTGAATTAATTCCCACAAATCTTTTTTCTGGATAATCATTGCAGAGATGATTACCAAATCACACCAATCCCAGTCTTCATCTGTCTCTAAGCGGATATTACGATCCACTAATCTGATTTCCCAATTACTTGGTAGCATTGCTGCGACTGTAATTAAACCCAATGGCGGATTTGTAGAGCGTAAACCTGCCAAATCGAGGGTTTCCTGGTAAGACCAGAAAGAATTGGGCATTATGGGCCAGAGTAGTAAAGCTTTCATCAGCAGACTCCCCGGAGTGGAAAAGTTAACTAATAATTCCCAGGTTACTACTACTTTGTCTAACAAAAAATTAAATTTTGTCTAATAATTTTATTGGGCGATCGCTTTTCCTAGTTTTAGCTTGATAACGATAGCGCCACATTACAAAGCCAGTGATAAATAAAATTAACGGTGCAAGCCCGACAAATACATAGAGGATACGGGATGGAAGCCCCCAAAAGGTACCATAGTGGAGAGGAACAAAAGAGTTGAGGACGCGATCGCCCAGTGATAACTTCAAACCGTTATCAACACGCAAAACCTTACCACTGTATTGATCGAGATAAACATTACTACTACCATACTGTATATTTTCCTGCGGTAACTTCATACGAATTTGTAAAGCATCTTCTGGTTTAGCAGGGAAGTAAATACTTTTGGTAACAGCACCGGGTAAGGCAGCATTGGCGATTTTTAGTTGTTCTGTTAGATTTAAGGTCGATTTACCAGGAATTGGCTTAGATACTGGGTTAGATGGTTTTGGGGTGAATGTAACAGCGTAAATAATCGGCTCAGTTAAATCATAGAAGTTCCAGCAGAAACCAGTGAACCCAGTAAAGAATAAAAAAACCACAGTAATAATGCCAGTTACTTTGTGAATATCAAAGTTCGCACGTTTAGGATGAGCATCAAGTTTGATTTTGAAGCCTGCAATTAGCTTACGCCAACCTGGCCAAAGAACTAAACCTGTAATGGTAAGGATACACATTATAAAGGCAGTAATGCCAACAAACATAGTTCCGGTTTGACCTGCCATGAGGCTGTAGTGTAGATTAAGCATGACACCAATTAGAGTTTTATCCAATATCCTCTCACCGATAATTTTGCCTGTATAAGGGTTGACAAAAACTTCTGTCCTTTGATCGTTAGTTGAGGACAACTGCCCCAGGTAAGGAGAAGAAGGAGTATCTGGCAAATAAATACGAAAAAGATGAAGATCGCCTCGGGCGGCATACTTTGCCTCAATTGTATTCATCACAGACTCTGGCGATATCTGCACCTGTTGGGGAGTAATCTGTCCATACTGTTGAGCGATCATAAAGTGGTCAAAATCTTGCTCGAATACCAACAAGCTACCTGTGAAGCCGACTATAATTAGCACTAGTCCTACTGCTAAACCAAGATAGCGGTGCAGAGTAAATGCTAAATCGCGTATTTTTTTAGAGTTCATGGTAGAAGCTCCGTAATATAGCAAGGGACTGGGGACTGGGGACTGGGTGAAAAGTCTCTTTGTGTCTAGGTTTCATCATCTGTTAATGTCCTAACCACGTTGGCTGTTGCCATACCATACAGGACTTAATGAGTTAAGAAATTCAAGTCATCAAAACTCAAATGAAACTGTTCCCAGCACTGTAAAAGGCGCACCAGGACGGAGATAGTAGCCTTGAGAATCGTAATATGTAGTACCAAAAAGATTCTTAAAGTTCAGCCCAACCCTCCAGCGATCGCGTTTGTAAAAAATGGTGGCATCAGCGCGCACGTAGGAGGGAATTTTGAATGTGTTGGGAAGTGTGGCTTCGCGATCGCCTGTATAAAATATTCCCCCACCAAACCCTAATCCTCTCATCCCACCACTTTGAATTTCATAAGTCGTCCACAAACTACCCCCAGCACCAGGAGCATTTACAAGAGAGTCACCTTCAGGGTTATTTTTGTCACCTACACTTACAAATGCGTCGTTAATGAAGTAGGATGCAATCACATTCCAGCCTGGTAGAATCTGCCCAGAAAGGTCAAATTCTAAACCGCGACTTTTCACCTCTCCTATAGCAATGTAATAGTCAGAGTTACCTGGATCGGTTGTAGCAACATTTTGCTTGGTGATATCGTATGCGGCAAAGGTAGCAGATAGCCTGTCTTTAATTAGTTCCCCTTTGACTCCCACTTCATACTGAGTGCCGCGCTCTGGTGGTAGTTGAGTTCTATCTACCGTCTGCGAGGAACTGGGATTAAACGAGCGGCTGTAGCTGGCGTAAATTGAAATCGGCGGTAGGGGTTGATAAACAATGCCAACGCGAGGTGAAAAAGCGTCATCATACAACCGATCGACGGTGGCATCATCAATTGGATCTCTACCAAAAGAATCCAGCGTTTGCACGCGATTTTTGCGGTGAACAAAGTCATACCTGCCCCCCACCAATAGCTTCAGACTTGGCAGCAATGTAACTTGATCTTGCAGATAAACGGCGATCGTATTGCGATCGTAACGCTCCCTTGATGCTGCTTCATCAAATTCTGGTGGCGGGGAAGCGCCATAGACAGGATTGAATAAATCAATACTGGGAGTCAGTGAAACAGAACCTCGGAGATAATCGTAGCCATAGATAGATTTATTCCACTCCAACCCCACAAGAACTTGATGTTGGATGGAACCCGTACTGAAATTACTGATCAGATCGTTTTGCAGAGAGTAGTTTTGGTAATAACCCGGACCTGCGGCAAACCTTCGTAGCACGGTATGACCATCTGCATCAATGCTATTCGGTCGAAACTCTGACTCTTCAGAATTATTAACCGTAACAGAAAAGCCACTGCGGAGCCGGATGTTTTCACTGAAGCGATGATTGACGTTCAGAAATACAGAGTGTGTCTCTTTGGAAAAACGATCGCCTGGTTCCCCCAAAAAACGACTGATCGGAGCTTTAAAAATATTTGGATCGGGCGGAAGACCATCATAATAGGTGCGATCAAGTTTAAGGTATTCATACTCCAGCGTTAATGTTGTCGCATCACCAATTTTGTAGCTCAGTGCTGGTGCGATCGCCAATACTTTCTGATTACCAAAATCGATAAAACTACCAAAGTTCTCATAAGCAGCATTCAGACGGTACAGCAACGTTTTGTCTAAGTTAAGCGGTCCAGAAATATCAATGGAAGGACGATAAGTGCTAAAACTTCCGGCTGTAAATTCAGCAGAGTAATAAGGCTCGGTAAGTGGTTGTTTGGTAATGTAATTTACTACACCTCCGGGTTCAAACTGTCCATATAGTACTGAAGCTGGGCCTTTGAGAACTTCGACCCGCTCAATGTTAGTCGGATTTACAAAGTTGTCTTGAACGGCAAAACCGTTTCTCAAGTTGTCATAGGTTGTGAATCCCCGAATGTTGTAATTATCCGTAGCCCCAGCATAGCCCCCTTGCGGAGTTACACCACTGACATTACGTACAACATCGCTAATCCGGGTAATTTGTTGATCCTTGATAACTTGTTGGGGAACCACTTGAATTGATTGAGGAATATCGCGCAGTGGTGTGTCAGTTCTAGTCGCAGTTGACGCATCTGGTACGTTATATCCATCCTGCTCACCCGTTACCACTAGTTCAATCGGTTCATCACCTTCTGCTGATGGTTTTGGCTGTGTCTGAGTTTCTGACTGACTTGTAGGACTTGGTTGCGTTTGAGGTTGTTGCGATTGGGTAGAGGATGCAGCAGTTGCCACAGAGAAGGGCTGTTTTTTGCTTAACCATAAAGTATCTTCGGGCTTGGTAGGGAAGAATAGACCTGTGGTCGGGGCATTGAGAACAGCCAATGGTGTAATTGCTTGAGGATTCTTCGCTACGGCTGGCACTACGATTGAGCGTGCGGCGATCATCTTGCAAGCCATCTGGGTAGGTCGTTTTGGGATCATTACTACTTAAGACAGCCGCAAAGGCATGGCGTAATTTCCAGTTATCGCTAAACTGGTGTTCCAGAATGTAACTAGCACGCCCAGAGTTAGCCGTTGCGTTATTGAAATCCGGTTCCCCTAAAAAGCGGCTAATCGGTATTTGGAAAAATTCTCGTTCAGGTCGAAACACTCGATCAAAGCCATATTGATAGTTTTGATATTCAAACAAAAAAGTAATTTTGGTGTTCTTGCTAATCTCCCAGGAAAAAGCAGGAGCCACAAAAATACTTTCTGATTTATTGAAATCCCGGAAATTTCCAGCATTTTCCTAAGCTAGGTTCAGTCGGTAAGCGGCTGTTTTCTCGGAATTGAGAGGACTCGATAAATCCAGGGTTGAGCGATAAAAATTGTAGCTGCCAACAGTAAAGGAAGCCTCGTAGCGGGGCTGTTGCAGCGGTCGCTTGCTGACAATATTGACAATTCCACCCGGATCGTTTTGTCCATATAAAACCGATGCTGGACCTTTAAGAATCTCAAGTCTGTCAATATTGGCGACATCAATGGGGCTGAGGAAGCCAAAATCCCGAAACCCATCGCGGTAAGTGGTGGAACCTGTAAAGCCCCGGATGAAGAAGTAGGCGCTGGAAAGTCCTCCATAACTCTGAGCAGGCTGCACACCTACCTGCTACGGTATCTGTTGCTTGCTGGACACGTGTGACTTGACGATCCTGGATGAGTTGTCGGGGTACGACATCAACAGAAGCGGGAATATCACGCAAAGGTGTATCAGTTTTAGTAGCCGTTGATGCCTCTGGTACGCGATATCCATCTTGTTCACCCGTTACCACCAATTCAATCGGTTCATCATCTTGTTGTGCTAATGGTTGACTTGGCTGTGTCTGATTCTCAGGCTGACTTTGTTCGGGAGTTAGCTGCGTTTGAGGTTGTTGCTGTTGTTGCGCGGAGGATGCAGCACTAGCAACAGAGAAGATCAGACCCTCATCTGGACTGTCAAACAACTCGACAACTGGTGTACTTGCTTCACCCGTCACTGTTACTCAAATAGTACTAGCATCAAAATTAGTAACTATTATCTGAATAATTCCTGCACTTGGTTTGTCTGAGCGAAATGTAAACGCCTCGCCACTGGGTAGCCACAATTGAGCATTGGGAATATCAGCAATAAAGCTATTGCCAACATTGCGATTTGTAATTTGTAGTTGTTCCCCTTTGGTAGTCTGTAAAATCACCTCCACACCTTTGTTGGTGGGATTTGCTTTAACTGAGATAACTTGCACAACTTCTGTTTGTGGCGTTTGCTTGTTTTGTTCTATCTGAGACAGCCATTCTTTGACTGTTGTTGTACGGTTTAGTTCTTGCACACTATGAATTTTAGTAACTTCCTTCGCCTGAGTTGGTTGTATGACAACAGCAACAAGAAAATAGGAAATGAACAGTGTCAGCGACAGTTTCATAACTCCACACACCCAACCGGATTTCCGAAAACAGAACTGATTATTTGAGAATTATTATTATCAAACTCTATTTAGGAGAATACGGAAATTTGAGCGATCGCATATATCTGAAACCGGATTTTTTTTATCGGAATCGGGATCTAGCTTTTGCTATGAGCCTTTGTGATGGCGATAATCTCTAGGAGTCATGCCAAATTGGCGTTTAAACAGGTAGCCAAAATGACTTGTGCTTTCATACCCCACTTGAGAAGCAATTTCTGCAATCGTTAAATTAGTGCCGAGTAGTAACTGTTGTGCTTGCTCTAGGCGTAAGGATTGCACATATCCACACACCGTAGTGCCAAAAATTTCTCGAAATCCCCGCTTGAGCTTAAAGTCATTGAGTCCGATTTGTCTGGCTAGATTTAGTAGAGAAGGTGGATGCTGGAGCTTCTGATTGAGAATGGCTTTAGCATGATGTAAACGTTCAATTTCATCGGGGCGAAAAAATAGCGATCGCTCCAATAAAAGATTATTTTCCCCCCACTGAGCAATCTGAAGCGTCAGTAGTTCCAAAACTTTTGCTTCTAAATACATTTGTCTGAGTGTTTCTCGGAACGGACACTGCAATATTTGCTTAAGCACCAACCGCATTGCAGGCGTGATGGCTCCTAATGGCTGATGGAAACGCTCCTTTGTCGGATTTTCGATCAACTGCACCAGCAGAGTTGGTAATTCCTGAAAGCAACCCTGGAAACTAGAAAGTAAATCAGGATACCAATAAATACTGATACACTGCTTGCGTTGTTTGGCAGTAAAATGCTCAAACTCCCGAATATCAGGCAAGTAAAATAAGTAATTATAGCCTGCAACTTCTTCATAATCGTCGCTGACTCTAGGCACATTTGGCGTAGTGGTTCTCATACCACCAGATAGATAAAATTTAGATGTTAGAAAAGGTGAATCATCGTGTTTGCCTTCAACAATAACTGTTTCAGAAAAATCGCTTTCTTGAATTACTAGCTCAAGTCGATGGCGCAGCATAGTCCAGTGACTGCTAACTTGACCAAACGAGGTAGAAAATTTTACTTTTCCCTGATAGTGATTAAGCTGCACATCGTCACATAATTCATTAAAGTTTGTCTCGGTCAAACGAATAGTCATGATAATACTCTCAACTGCTTGTTGAGAATAGTATCTATTAGGAGGCGAAGCGATGTCTAGGACAAGCCCCTAAGAGCGTCTACGCAACTGAAAATATTATCCAAGAAGAGTATAGTCATGTTTGTAAAAGGGACTGTGTAGTGGGTAAGAGCACAAAGAAATATGTTCCGGGCTTTGAAGAAAGAACATCCGCATGGAATGTTTTTCCAGTCCCCAGTACCTAGTCCCAAAGCGGCGTACCTAGAGCCGCTAACATAAAGGTATAGCGGGAAACTCACTTTTAGGCGACCAGTTGAGAAAATTTACCCTAGTACTAAGTAGTTAATCGCATCTAGCAATACAGATTCCTGAATGCGTAAGCTAGACTGGCCACAGCCATCGCCCCTTTGAGGTGGGTAGGACGCGTTTCAGGAAAAAACTTTGCGATCAACTGAAATTCAAATCAAATCCGCTGTCATTACTAAATCTGTAATTCTCCAACGGCAAGTTGACCTGGAAAATGTCAAAATTAAATGAGTTTTGCACTAGGCGCGTTTGGGTTGATGCAGCCTCTTGTAGAGAAGAGAAGCTCTCTTGTCACCAAACGCCATTTGATTAGCGCAGATTTGAGATAACTAAGTTGGAATTTATGGGCAAGCAACGTGTTCTTTCTGGAGTTCAACCAACCGGCAATTACCATCTAGGTAACTACTTAGGAGCCATTCGCAACTGGGTAGAAGGTCAGAGCGAATACGAAAATTATCTTTTTGTGGCTGATTTACACGCGATTACAGTGCCACACGACCCAAAACAGTTGGCAGCTGATACCTACACCCTTGTTGCTCTCTATCTAGCTTGTGGTCTTGATTTAAATCACTCTACTATCTTTGTACAATCCCACGTTTCGGCTCACAGTGAACTCACTTGGTTGCTCAACTGCATTACACCTCTAAACTGGCTGCAAGACATGATCCAGTTCAAGGAAAAAGCCGTCAAACAGGGAGAAAATGTGAGTGCAGGCTTATTAGATTACCCTGTGCTGATGGCAGCAGATATTTTGCTTTATCAAGCGGATAAAGTGCCAGTGGGTGAAGACCAAAAGCAACACTTGGAATTGACACGGGATATTGCAGCTCGGTTAAATCACCAATTTGGTAAACCAGAACAGCCAGTTTTGAAGTTACCAGACCCTTTGATTTGCAAGGAAGGCGCAAGGGTGATGAGTTTGGCGGACGGTACACGCAAAATGTCGAAGTCCGATCCTTCTGAGTTAAGCCGGATCAGTTTGCTAGATTCACCAGAACAGATTCAATACAAAATTAAGCGTTGTAAAACCGATCCGATTCGTGGTCTAACTTTTGACGATCCAGCGCGTCCAGAGTGTAATAATTTGTTAACGCTGTATACATTGCTTTCTGGAAAGAAAAAGGAAGATGTGGCAGTTGAGTGTCAGGATATGGGCTGGGGACAGTTCAAGCCATTGTTGACAAATACAATTATTGAGTCCCTGAAACCAATTCAAGAAAAATATCACTCGATAACGGCGGATAAAAGTTATTTGGATTCTGTGTTGCGGGATGGAGGAGAAAAAGCTAGAGCGATCGCAAATCAAACTTTATCACAAGTCAAAACGGCTTTAGGCTACTCTCTTCCTCTATAAGTTTTTACCTTTAGGTGTGATTTGTTATACCATTTAAGAAATTGAAACCTTAATGTTATGCATCACACCCACAGCCCCACAGCCTTTAATGACTTTCGTAAAGCTGTACAAGCAGGAGAATTTCTAGTTACCGCCGAGGTAGCACCGCCAAAAGGGGGAGATCCAGCGCACATGATTCAAATGGCGGCGACTCTTAAGGGGAGAGTTCATGCCGTCAATGTTACTGATGGTAGCCGCGCCGTGTTACGGATGTCTTCGTTAATAGCGTCGGTGATTTTGTCCCACAATGGTATAGAGCCGATTTGTCAAATTGCTTGCCGCGATCGCAATCGTATCGGTTTACAAGGTGACTTGATGGGCGCTCATGCTTTAGGTATCCGTAATATTTTAGCTTTGACTGGCGACCCAGTAAAAGCAGGCGATCATCCAGATGCTAAAGCAGTGTTTGACTTAGAAGCTGTGCGACTGCTGCAACTAATTCGGAAGATGAATCAAGGCGTTGATTGCAATGATAAACCCTTGACTGATGGAGCGTTAGATTTATTCGTGGGTGCAGCAGTAGATCCGCAATGTAAAAGTTGGTCGGGTTTGCAAAGTCGATTTGAACGCAAAATTGAAGCTGGAGCGCAGTTTTTTCAAAGTCAGTTGATTACCGATTTTGAGCGGCTAGAAAAGTTTATGGATACCATTGCTGCTGGTTATAAAAAACCAATTTTGGCAGGAATATTTCTGTTGAAATCAGCAAAAAATGCCCAGTTTATTAATAGATGTGTTCCGGGTGTAGATATTCCCCAACATATTATTGATAGATTGGCAAAAGCTAAAGACCCTTTTGAGGAAGGGGTAAAAATTGCTGCCGAGCAAGTGCAGATAGCGCAGCAATTATGTCAAGGTGTCCACATGATGGCGGTGAAGCGTGAAGATGCGATCGCGCCAATTTTGGATTTAGCTGGGATTGCTCCAGTTAATCAGTTGGTATCTAAGTAAAGAAGATAACGAATCTTTTATTAAAGCAGATGGTTATTCCTATCTGCTTTTTTTATGCCGAAACAGACGCGTTCACACTATTTTTGATAGACTTTCAATAGACCTCTTGCAAAAGTCCCCTAACACCCCACCCCCAACCCCTAAGAGCAAGCTCTTAAGGGAGAATTTCACGTAAGTCAAAGGCGGGGTGGGGTTCTTTTTTTGATTTACAGCAGTTTTCATATGAATAGACCACAGTGGGCGAACCAGCCCCAAGCATCATCAGACGAGATTTGCTCGGTAACAATTTGGTTTAATACTTGGATTTTGGGTTTCGTAGGTTCGAGCCTTTGCTTTTCTTAAACACTGCTTAAGTTTTGACCAACACAATTCAATAGGGGACAAATCGGGTGAATAAGGAGGTAAAAAGACAACTCTTGCGCCAACAGATTCAATCGTATCTTGAATGATCTGCGCGTGATGCACCGACAAATTATCCATTATTACGACCGCTCCCGCCCATAGCTGGGGGGCTAGAACGTCTTGAACGGATGTTAAAAACACGTTGGTGTTCACGCTACCGGGAATACTCATAGTGGCTATGAGTCCGTCTAAACTCAGTCCCCCAATTAATGATATGTTTTGTCCTCTATTTTTGGGGCAACAATCGTATAATCGCTCACCACATACTGCACGACCATTGAGTCGGGTCATTCCCAAGTTTATACCTGACTGATCTACAAATATCAAATTGTCTGGATCAATGCCCAGTACCCAATCCCGATATTCAAAACGCATCCGTTCTATTCGTGGACTATCTTGTTCGCTGGCGTAAAGTGTTTTTTTTAGTGGTCAAACCCAGCCTTTGAACTGTACGGTGCATTGTTGGCACACTGACTTTTAACCCGCGCCGCAGTGCCAAACGTTCACACAATTCTACCAGTAAGGCATCTGGTTGTTCGTCCACTAACTGTTGCACTGATGGTAAATCTTCAACTCTAATTTTGGCGATGCCTTCGGCGAGCTACGCTAACGCTCCACCCCCATGATGTTTAGGAGTCACTTGTCCTGTTTTTTGGTAAAGACGAATTAAGCGTTGAACAAACGATAAGCTAACCTTAAAGCGGTCGGCTAGTTGTTGTTATCTATCCGCAACGAAGTTTAGATCCAAACGATCGGCTACCATATCAATTGCTGCTAGACGGTTTACAAGTGCAACGCATTTATCTAGATGAATTAGATTCGACAGAGAACTCACTTCAAGTTGCGATCGTTAAATTAATTATCGAAAGAGAAGAGACAGCCGTTGACAAAGCTAGAGAATTGATTTTACAAGCAAGGCAACAACTGGCAGATGAATCTACCACCAAGCAAATTGTAGAATTGATCGAGACTATTCTGTTGTACAAATTTACCCGGTTAAGCAGAGAGGAGTTAGCAGAAATGTTGGGTATAGACGACGAATTCAAAAAAACACGGATGTATCAATCAATCAAGGAAGACGGCTTAGAAGAAGGTCGCCACGAAGGTCGCCAGGAAGCTAAGTTAGAAGCTATTCCCCGATTGTTGGCATTGGGATTGAGCCTAGAGCAAGTAGCGGTGGCTCTCGATTTAACAGTGGCGCAAGTAGAACAAGTAGCCCAGAATCAGTCTATCTGAATAGTGGACGGTGCTTGCGTCTAATTTAATCAGCAAGTGCGATGCAAAATAGTCTGTCGTAGACATCGCCTCTTTTTGTTTTAGCTAAACCAGAAGCGATATCTACGACGGGCTTATGTCTACACAATTAAAACCTGCATTACATTTTACCATGTTGCAGCACTTGTTGTAGATGTTGGCGAATCTCTTGTGCGTGTTCAATATCAGATTGCCGCAATTTTTGGAACAACTCTACACAAGGCTGAGAACCTACTTGTTCTGCATCTTTGATGTAGGTATCGTAAGCTTTAACAGCTTCTGCCTTGTTGTGCAAAACGGTGATAAAATCATACTCCAAGTCGCTAATTGGTTCTTGAGACTGTCCGTTACCTGTATTTGTAGTCATTGCTTGATCCTCTTTTAAAAATTATAATTAACTTTATACTCACCCTTAAAGAGCGATTCATCTTCCAAAAAGAGTATATTTCAATACGTCGGAAGTACCTTGCGAAAATAGGTTATATAAATTCGTAATTCGTAATTCGTAATTAATGGCCGTTACTCTGTAGAAGGAGATTGGACAGACAAGGGAGAAAAATCTACCTTATCTCCCAACTCCCCACTCCCCACTCTTCACTCCCCATTTTCATAACAATTTATCCAAGCGGTTGATTCTCATTATATTCACGTGAATACTGTAATTCTAACTCGTTCTGCCGTTCCCTACCTCCTCTATACACAACCGGACAAAGCTTAGTGTTAGCGCTCATACAATCCATGTGTGGCGTTTTAGCACATACTACAAGTAGTCCACCTAGAACAAACAATAAACCACAAATTGCAAGCGTATTAATCCAAGAAATTTCCAGCGCTCCGTGAACTACTACTTCGCGCAGTAGAGATACAATTGTTACCTCAACTGCCACTCCTACAGAGATACTATGTTCTTGCAAATAGACCATTAATAGTCGAAATAACTCGACTAAAATCAACACAAATAGTATTTTTGCAGTCACATGTTTATAGTCTAGTGGCTGTATGAGGGCGATCGCTATCCCCCACAATTGAATCAGCATAACGGCGAACAATCCCAAACACAAAACAATCACAATTAAGTCTTGAAAGGCTTCCATGTTGCGAACAATTGAGTGCCGATCAAGCCAGCGATCGCTAAATAAAAATCGACTTTTCTGGCGCTTTTGCATGTACATTTTTCCAATCGGGACAAGTTCAGACAACACCAGCGAGTCAACCCAATAGTTTTATGTTATGCAATATTAAGTTTTTCTGCCTCAGCGAGGTTGGTAATTTATCAGTCATTGGTCATTGGTCATTAGTTTTAGACAAAGGACAAAGCGCAAAGTCTGAGCGGAGGAAACCTCCGCTCAGACTTTGTAAGAGAGGACTAATGACAAATAACAATTCATTTTAAATTTTGTGCTTGTTGTAACAATTGCTCGGCGTTTTTCGCCCACTGAGGATTTTTTTGAGCATTGTATAAATCTCTAGCAAATTGCAATACTTGTACTGCATCGCTATATTGTTGTAACTGGATAAAAACTAACCCTGCACCATAATAAGCGTTGGGATAGTTAGAGTTAGCTTCGGCTGATTTTCTAAAAGCTTCTAATGCCTCTTGTAATTTACTTTGTTGAAAAAAAATTGAGCCGAGATTGTAGTAAGCTTCTGGATACTTGGGATTAATTTTTAATGCCTGATAAAATGCACTTCTGGCTTGCTCAAGTTTACCTTGTTGAAGATAGCACATCCCTATATGGTAAGGAGGTTCTGGTGCATTTTTGCTATATTCTACGGCTTTTTTAAAAGATGCGATCGCTTGCTTACAATCTCCTTGCTGTTCTCGTACTAACCCCAAGTTATAGTGGGCAAATCCGAGTTTGGGATCGAGTTCTAAGGCATGTTGTAAATAATCGTTAGCTAACTTGAAATTATTGCCTTCTAATAACGCACCACCTAAATTAGCAAAAGCTGGAGCAAATTTGGGATCGGCTTGCGTCGCTCGATAAAATGCATCCGCAGAGGGTTGTAATTGTCCCGTTTGTCGGAGTGCTAGCCCCAGATTATAGTGTGCTGGTGCTAATGTTGGATCTAATTTAGCAGCTTGTTTAAAGGCGGCGATCGCATCTTGTACCTTTCCCGCCTGAATTGCTTGTAAGCCTTGGTTTAACCAGTCTACAGCAGTTTTGGCATTAGATTGTGCCAGTTTTGAGGCCACAGGAGAAGATAGAGCAAGAGAGGGGAAGGAAATACTAACAACTAGCAAAGTCAAACTTACCAACCCTGCCATGCGATATTTAAAGAATGATAATCTCATTGATTTTCTGACTCGCAACACTTTCAGTTAAATTTACTTCATAAAAAGTTTTTTACAAAAATTTTTGATTCGGGATAAAAATTTGCGATACTTAACTTTTCTTAAGCTAAATCTTACGACAGGCTACAATTTTTTTAACTTCCGATTAAAGGGAGGATAATAACGAATTAAAGAAGGGGTAATTTTGACTCCAGAGAACCATTTTTTTATCCCTTGATATATACAGAATCATGCGGTTATGAATGAATTACCGCAAGGGAGGTTTTTATGAACGAAAAAGTAAAATCGGGTTCGCGGAACGTTGCAATTGTTGGGCCTTATTTAAGTGGAAAAACCACTTTACTAGAAAGCTTGTTATTTGTCACAGGGGCAATTTCCCGCAAAGGCAATGTTAAGGACAGCAATACAGTGGGAGATAGTGCAGCCGAGTCGCGCGATCGCCAGATGAGTGTAGAAGTCAGCGCCGCTAGCACTGAGTATAACGGCATTCGCTTCACTTTTATTGACTGTCCGGGAAGTATAGAATTTGTCCAAGAAACGTACAATGCTTTAATCGGAGTGGATGCAGCAATTGTAGTTTGCGAACCCATCCGCGAACGAGTCCTCACCCTTGCCCCTCTATTTAAATTCCTGGACGATTGGGAAATTCCCCACCTCGTCTTCGTCAACAAAATGGATCGGGCAAATATTCACGTCCTAGAAACGTTACACGCCCTAAAAGCAGTATCTAGCCGTCCCCTGGTAGCGCATCAATATCCCATCATGAACGGGGAACAACTCACCGGCTTTATTGATATGGTGAGCGAACAGGCATATCAATACCATCCAGGCGCACCTGCTGACCCCATTCCCTTACCCGAAAGTTTAAAAGAAGAAGAACATACAGCACGGGCAGAAATGCTCGAAGCCTTAGCAAATTTTGACGACCATTTACTCGAAGAACTTTTAGAAGATATCGAACCATCCCAAGAAGAAATCCTCAAAGATTTAAAAATGGAATTAGGGGCAGATTTGGTAGTGCCTGTTTTCTTTGGTGTGGCAGAACAAGATTATGGTGTTAGACCTCTATTAGAAGCCTTGTTACGAGAAGCCCCCGAACCAGAAACCACAGCAGAACGTCGTTTAAAAAACTTAAAAGGTGATACAGCTTTAGCGCAGGTATTAAAAACTTACTACACTCCCCAAGGTGGCAAACTTTCTCTCGTGCGTGTTTGGCGCGGCAAATTAACTGATGGCATTGTCCTCAATGGCATTCGCACTGGTGGAATTTACCGCCTCATGGGACAACAACAGCAGTCAGTTAACCAAGTTAGTGCTGGTGAAATTGTTGCATTAAGCCGTTTAGAAGGAATCAAGACGGGCGATACAATCTCCACAGAACAGCAGTCGGCAATCAAATTACCCAAAGCTGTAGAGTTGGAACCAGTATATGCTCTCGCCATTACCCCAGAAAAGCGCAATGATGAGGTTAAACTCAGCAGTGCCATCACCAAGTTATTAGAAGAAGACTGCTCACTTGCTTGGGAACAACACGGCGATACCCACGAAGTTATTTTGTGGGGTCAAGGCGAGATTCATTTACAAGTCGCCCTAGACAGACTGCGCCGCAAATATAACTTGCCGATGACAACCCACTTGCCGCAAGTGCCTTACAAAGAAACCATCCGCAAAACAGTGGCTTCAGTTCATGGGCGCTACAAGCACCAAAGCGGTGGTCACGGACAGTTTGGTGACGTTTTTCTCGAAATCAAGCCCCTACCACGCGGTACAGGTTTTAACTTTAATGAAACTATTGTCGGTGGCGTGGTTCCTAAACAGTACATTCCCGGCGTAGAAATGGGCGTGCGGGAATTTTTGACACACGGGCCTTTGGGTTTCCCAATAGTTGATTTAGCGGTAACTCTGACTAATGGTTCGTATCACAACGTTGACAGTTCCGAACAAGCCTTTAAGCAAGCTGCCCGATTGGCAATGCAAACGGGGATACCCCAAGCCGAACCTACCTTGTTAGAACCGATTTTGCGGGTAGATGTTACCACACCGAGCGAATTTACCTCCAAAGTCCTGCAACTGTTGAGTGGTAGACGGGGGCAAATTTTAGGCTATGAGGGTAGAAACGATTGGCAAGGCTGGGATAATGTCTCTGCATACTTGCCACAAGCAGAGATGCAAAACTTTATTGTAGAGCTGCGATCGCTCACTCTCGGTGTTGGTTCCTTCCACTGGGAATATGACCATCTCCAGGAAGTGCCAGAAAAGCTTGCTGAACGTGTCATTCACAGCAATGGCAATGGTAGTAACGGCAACGGCAAGTAATTTTGGATTAATGTAAAGTTGCAGTTGCGTAGGCTTTGCCCGCCGCAGGCATCGCTCCAAGGCTCAGATCCCCGACTTCTTAGAGAAGTCGGGGATCTTTTTCAATAAAAGGATTTGTAAACCGCTAACTTGTGTGAAATGATATGAGTTTCATAAAAGCATTTGGGAATTATGTGATTAAGCACATTCGTCTTAACTACACACAAAAAACTCATGGGCTTTATAGTATCTCTTGTAACTAGCCTAATTGCAATTCTCGTTTATCTCAATACAGATAAGATATCTGATGAAAGGTCGCGTTTAGTAATACGCACAATTATGATATTGATTGGCAGCATTGCAGTACTAAATTCTTTTTCTAGGCTTTTGGTGATTGTCCCACCTGGTAATGTCGGTGTCGTCAATTTCTTTGGTGAGGTTTCCGAAACTACTCTTAATCCTGGTGTCCACTTGCTTAACCCCTTTAGCAAGGTGCTAAATTTTTCTACTCGCCTTAAGGATATAAAAGAAAATGTAGATGCAACATCCCAAGAAGGTTTGAGCCTAAATCTTGATGTCAGTCTTCAGTACAAGCTCGATCCGCAAAAGGCAGCTACAGTATATAAAACAATTGGAACTGATGAAACACAACTGGTAATTTCCAGATTCCGCTCTACTGTCCGCGCCATCACGGCAAACTACCCAGCCAATGCTATTTACTCTACCAAACGCCAAGAAATCGCCCAAAAAATTGACCAACAACTTACCCAAGAGATACCAGCTTTGGGTTTCATCGTTGAGGAAGCTCTTTTACGAAACATCAAAATGCCTGATACTCTACAAGCAGCAATTCAAAATAAACTCAAGACAGAACAAGAAAATCAGCAGATGAAATTTGTTTTAGAGAAAGAGCGTCAAGAGGCAGAACGAAAGCTGATTGAAGCGCAAGGTATAGCTGATTCCCAAAAAATTCTCTCAAATGGACTTAGCAACCAAGTCCTGCAATTACGAGCGATTGAAGCCACAGAAAAGCTAGCTCAATCTAATAATTCTAAGCTGGTAATTATTGGTTCTGAAAAAGGCGCAGTGCCTATTATGATCCAGCCATAAACAGGAACCTCAAAGCCCTAAAATTTTCTTATCGTGTCAATGGTTTGGTAAATAATTTTTGCTGAACTTACATCCACTTGGAAGCATTCCCCTTTTTTACAACGTTAGTCATGCAAAATATCAACTTTTATCAAGAACTAGACTATGGGTTATTTCTCTTGATTATTTTAACAATTGGTGGATTTTTTTTGTATTTTATCATTCGGAAATCCATTATGTTTTCAGAACATACTTCATCTAAATTAGCATTTAAAATTCAACCTAAGTTATCGCAGAGCATAGGAATAATTATGGTTGGAATTACATTACTTTTCTTATTAGTTACTTTGATGCTTGCACCCATTACTAAACTAAACTGTAGCCGTTTATTCCAAAACGCATCGTTTTTCAATCAAGAAAAATATACATTCCAATGCGAATTACTGGAAATTGGCTTGTTCGATAATCAAGTGAGAACAGAAGTCTTTTCGGAACTTAACTCAGTTAAAATTGAAGCTATTGATAATGAAAATAGCCATCGAGAAATCACTAAAACTTATCAATTATTCCTATCTACTGATTTAGGCAATATTCCTTTTAAAAATTTAAGCTCTTATACAAAAAACCATAAACTTGACAAATTGTACTCAATAGCTGACTCTATAAAATATTTTATAGAAAATCCTTCAGAAAAGACTTTATCAGTTTTACAGGATGACAGTGATGGAGTCTACGCAGGTTTTCAAATTACAATATTCTTCGGTTTATTAGCGTTATTAATCATAGCATTGGGAAAAGTTACAAGTTGTAAATTTGATAAAGAAACTAATACTATGACGATAAACCGATATCAATGGTTTGGTAAATTAGGAAAGGAAGTTATTCAGCATTCATTAAATGAGATTAAAGATGTAAAACTAGAACGCATAGAAGGAGAAGAAAGTGGCTGGCTTTATCGAGTTATTTTTGTATTAAACTCAGATGAAATAATACCTCTAACTCAGGTTTATAGTTCTGTTTATCAAGAGAAGCAACAATTAGTTGATTGTATTAAAACTTTTATTCAAGATAAATCAGGTAATGATAAATAATGGTAACACTTCAGGATGGCAAATACATTGAGTCAGAAATTAGTTCTAGTTTTCCCAACTTGCCAATTGTTAAAGAAATTCCCCGATTTGTCGAACAAAGCCAAACTTTAGGTAGAAGTCCAACGCTTAGAGCCTTTCGTCAATGGGTAAGAAAGCAAATCAACTCAACTTAATGTAACCCTTGCTCTTTTAACAACTCATCTGCCCAAGCTGAATCAATTTCTCCAAGGGGCGGAACTGCGTCACGAGTGTAATCTATAGCCAAATCAAATCCAGCGCGATCGTAAACGCCATGTATTAATGCTTGCAAGTCTACTAATGGTTCTGTATCGCCTCTATGTATGGGTAACAAAAAAGCTGGAATCTGCTCTTGCAACCCAAAGGGATATAATTCTGCTTTGGGGCGAGATTCACTGCGACTTACCAAAATGCGATAGTCTGATTTAATTTGACTACCCAAGATTGGCATGGGTTCGCCACCACGCAGCAAGTCTATTTCTAAAAGATGAGTGAAGCTACCTAATACTTGCTGACGTTTACTTTCGTATGCCTTTTTTCCTTCCCCAGTCCGCTTATTTTTTGGTGATAGAATCTCAATCACTGTTACAACTTCTCCTGTTCCCACTTCCCGAACTTCTAGGTATCCTTCTCGCACTTCCTCTAGAATGGGAACGTTGACAGTTATCGGTTTTTTAGGCGGTGCGGCTACTGCAATATTAGACGGTTCTTTTTCTGTGTTTGTTAAAGAACGTCCGACAACAACATCAGGAATCCCAACTAAAATAGAATTTTCATCTGTCATTTGATATACCCGTTTCTCAACCGCCACTCGATATTTCGGTCGCAGTTGAGGAGCAATTGCATCTGCGATCGCAATAATTAATCGACTGTGAACTTCCGGCCACAGTTCAGGATTTTCTAGGTAGGGGTTCATCCCTGGAAATGGTGAAGGCATAGCTTGGCAAGACTAAATTCTTAATGCTAATCTTAGCAATCTGGTTTGTGAGCGCGAAGATGTTTCAACAAATGAGCGTTGCAATACTTAATAGTATTTCCATAAACAACAGAAGGCTCTACGATAAAAAAGGAGCCTAAGTTAGGCTCCTTAATAAAAAACTGGTAATAGAATTGTGACTACTTAACAGTCACCTTACCGCCAGCTTCTTCGATGCGCTTCTTAGCATCTTCAGCAGCATCCTTAGCAACACCTTCTTTAACTGCCTTGGGCGCAGCTTCCACCAAGTCTTTAGCTTCTTTCAGACCCAAACCGGTCAATTCTCGGACAATCTTCAGCACGGCAATCTTCTTATCAGCTGGGACTGATTCGAGAACCACTTCAAACTCGGTTTGCTCAACAACTTCTTCAGCAGGAGCAGCAGCAGCACCAGGGCCCGCGAACGCCACGCCAACAGGTGCAGCAGCACTCACACCAAAAGCTTCTTCAATTTGCTTGACTAACTCAGAAGCTTCGATTAAAGACAGGGTTTTTAGTTGTTCTAAAATTTGATCGGTTGTAGCAGACATTGATATAACTCCTGTAATTTTGATTATTTATTAGTGCATTAGTCATTAGTCATTAGTCATTAGCTTTTGACTGATGAACTACGAAGTCTATTCAGCAGCAGTTTCAGTACTGCTATCAGCTTCAGCAGAGGTTTCGGCGCTGCTATCTTGGACAGCAGCGGTTTCGGTGCTACCACCACTTTGCTCTTGGTCGGCCACAGCCTGCAAAGCACGAGCCAGTGAACCAGGAACTTCGTTGATACCCACAGCAATCTTGGTAGCCAAAGCGTTGATAGCTCCAGCGATTTGGGCAATGAGTTGTTCTTTAGATGGCAAGTCTCCCAGAGCCTTAACATCTGGTTCTTTGAGTAGGCGACCTTCCATAACACCGCCACGAAGTTCTGTCTTCTTGGTGGCTTTTTGGAAGTCTTGGTATGCCTTAATTGCCGATGAAAAATCTTCTTTTACCAGCAAAAAAGCTGAAGAACCTTTAAGTAGTTCTGACAAAGGCTCCCATTTTTGATCATCTTTAATGGCAATGCCCATCAGGGTGTTCTTCGTCACCTTACAAACGGTGCCACTGGGACGCAGCCGCCGCCGTAAGTCTGTGATTTCAGAAACTGTTAGTCCTTGATACTCTATTACCAGTGCCAGAGTTGACTCACTCAAAGTTTCTTTGAGGTCAGCTACTATCTCTTGTTTATTTTCTAGTGTTCTACCCATTCCAATCTCACCTCCTTAAAATAATTGGGGAAGTGCCCTACTTGTACATTTTTTCTCAACCTGAACCCAAACAACAAACCCCAGCTAATATAGCCGGGGTTGAGTAGTAAGACTCTTGACGCCATAGTTATCACACCTTTTTGGTGGTAATTCTGACAATTAGAGTTTTAACCTCGGCAGGATATTAAGCTGTTAGCACCTGCTGTCTCCGGCTTTGCCTATTTAATTTTGTCATTGGTCATTTGTCCTTTCTTACAAAGTTCTGATGCGTGCGGCGGGCTGCGCCAACGGAGGAAACCTCCGCTCAACGCCAGTTCACCCAAGTCGGGAAACCCTTCCTGTGCGACTGGCTCGACTTTGCGCTTTGTCATTTGTCCTTTGCCTTTACAAATGACTAATGACTAATGACTAATGACTAACTTGCTTGGCTCAGTTTCAAATCTCGTAGGGCACTGATATCAACTTTAATTGATGGCCCCATAGTGGCTGCCACATAAAATGTGCGCCAATAACGACCTTTAGCTCCTGAAGGACGGTTACGGTCAATCGTTTCCTGCAATGCCTTCAGGTTGACTAACAAATCTTCAGGCGAGAAGGTTGTCTTACCAAACATAACATGGACAATACCAGTTCGGTCAGCTCGGAATTCTAATTTACCTGCTTTGAATTCTGCGATCGCACCTGCTAAGTCAAATGTTACAGTTCCACCCTTGGGTGATGGCATCAAACCACGCGGCCCAAGCAATTTACCCAGCTTTGCCACCTGTGGCATCACATCGGGTGTAGCAATCAGCTTATCAAAATCCAGTCTACCTTTCTGGATTTCGTCAATCAGTTCTTCTGACCCAACTAAATCAGCACCAGCACTGCTGGCTTCGTTTACCTTTTCGCCTCTGGCTATCACCGCCACCCGGACGATTTGTCCTGTACCTTTGGGCAGTGCTACCGTTGTCCGCAACTGTTGGTCTGTATACTTGGGGTCAATTCCCAATCGGATATGCGCTTCCGCAGCTTCAGTAAATTTAGCTGTTGCTGTATCTTTGAGAAGGGCTAAAGCCTCTAGGGGTTGATAGTCCTTATCTTCTACTTTTGCTTGCAGACCCTGCAAGCGACGCGATATTTTTGGCATTTTGTTCTCCTGGGGTAATTCCGAAGCCTCGCCTCTCCCCCGATAAAATTTTGGATTTTAGAGTAAGAAGTTGAGAGTGAGGAGTGACGAGTGAGGAGTGAGGAGTTAAATATCAATAACTCATAACTCATAACTCATAACTCATAACTTTTTTAATCCGTAACTGTTACACCCATATTTTTAGCCGTTCCTGCCACAATCTTCATTGCCGCTTCGATATCGTTGGCGTTGAGGTCGGGGAGTTTGGTTTGGGCTATTTCTTGCAATTGTGCTTTGGTAATTGACCCAACCTTCTTTTTGTTGGGTTCATTCGAGCCTTTTTCAACTTTCGCCGCCTTCCGAATCAGCACTGATGCGGGTGGCGTTTTGAGTACGAATGTAAAACTCCGGTCTTCAAAAACCGAAATTTCTACAGGTATCACCATTCCAGCTTGGTCTGCTGTTTTGGCGTTGTACTCTTTACAAAACATCATGATGTTAACACCATGTTGACCCAAGGCGGGCCCAACTGGCGGTGCTGGGTTGGCTTTTCCAGCATTCAGGGCCAGTTTAATGACCGCCACTACTTTCTTCGCCATTTGTATTTAACTCTGTTTCTCTACCTGATTAAATTCCAATTCTACTGGTGTATCCCTGCCGAAAATTGAGAGCAAGGCTTTAAGTTTACTCCGCTCTGGAGAGACTTCAATCACCTCGCCTTCAAAGTCTTTAAATGGACCAGAAAGCACCATTATCTTATCACCAGTAGCCATGTCAATTTTGACAACAGCTTCTTGTTCGCTGGTTTGTTTGAATATACGCTCAACTTCTGAAGAACTTAGTGGTATGGGGTTGACATGACCGCGACCCTTGCTGCTACCACGTTTTTGTTCTGAACCGACAAAGTTAATTACATGGGAGGTGTTGCGTACCACCTGCCAAGTATCATCATCCATCATCATCCGCACCAGCACATAACCAGGGAAAACTTTTTCTTCTGTATGCTGGCGACTGCCATCTTTGCGGATTTTCACCGCCGGTGTCTGGGGAATTTCTACCTGGATAATTTTGTCAGCGACATCAAAAGTTTGAATGCGTTGCTCTAAGTTAGTCTTTACACGCTTTTCACAGCCGGAAGCTACTTGTACTGCATACCAGCGTGCTTCTTTTGACGCTGCTTCTGTTGCTTCTGCTGCTTCTGCTGTTTCTTCTGACTGCAACATTGAGTTGCGTGGTTCATCTGTTGCAAAACTCATTAGAACACCTGTTTTGCTGCCCAATGAAACAATCCATCGACCAAGTATATCAAAGATGCGGAGAGTGCCACCATTAACAACACAGCAGCGGATTCGCTCACTATCTGTTTCCGACTGGGCCAAACTACTTTTTCAAGTTCTTCTTTGGTTCCCTGTATGAAGTTGCCAAAGCTAAATCCATTTGCGGTTTCTGGCAATTCTGCTTCGCTTTTTTTGGCCACGACCGTTTATCCCCCGTTTCTTATACTAGATCCTGTTTAATTGTTATCTAGGTTTGCAGTTTCGACTCTATTTCACTTACTGTCAGCAAAACAACTGCAAATACAATAAGTTTACCCGAAATTATTAACGCTAACTGCTATATTAGCAGCTGCGTAATTATTTCGGGCTTTGTTTTTTGCTTTTGAGCGCGCCCTGGAGGACTTGAACCCCCGACATCAGGTTTTGGAGACCTGCGTTCTACCAACTGAACTAAGAGCGCACAAGCTGTTTTTGATTCAGTGATTGCGCTGAACTAAATTTCAGTTTAACGCAATATGCGATTTACATCATACCTTAATTTTGCCCTTGAAGACAAGTCAGCGGCAGATGCCGCTTGCAGCTTGAGATTTCTCCCATAATGATTGCAGGACGAATCACAAAGGGCGGTCAAACCGTTGCTTGATCCGGGTTGCCTTACCTACGCGATCGCGGAGATAATATAGTTTAGCACGGCGGACTTTACCACGACGTAATACTTTGATGCTGTCAATCCGGGGAGAATGCAACAGAAATACCCGCTCAACGCCCACGCCTTGAAAAACCTTACGAACTGTAATAGTTTCGTTGATGCCGCCATTGCGCTTGGCAATCACAACTCCCTCATAGGGTTGCACGCGGTACTTTTCGCCTTCCTTGATTTTCACTCCCACTTTTACAGTGTCGCCCACATAAATGTCAGGCACATTTGATTTTATCTGTTCCGCTTCAATGGAGCGGATAATCTCTTGAGCGTTCATAGTCTTTGGTGTCTGCTTAAAAAAACTCGCGATCATCAATGATAAATCGATAATCCTATTTCAGTCTACTTGTTAGGATTGATAATTGTACTGATACAAAACCCTAAAGATCAAAGCTATATTGCAAAATGCCGTATTACAAAGGAAAAATTTATGAAATTTAGCATCGTCATCAGTACCTATAATCGCTTGAATTTGCTGCAAAGAGCAATTGATTCGGCTCGTAACCAAACAATCGAGTGCGAGGTGGTTGTTGCTGACGATTGTTCTTCTGATGACACCCAAACCTATCTCAAAAGTTTAGGGGACAAGATTGTTTACCATCGTAACGAAGTAAACCTTGGTCATGCAGCAACGGTGAATGCTGGGGTTGCCAAAGCTAGCGGCGACTGGATTAAGTTCTTAGATGATGACGACTATTTAGCGCCCAACTGCATAGAAGAGATGGCAAAGGCGATCGCACTTCGTCCCGATGCTGTAATCTGCTCTTGTGTAGCGGCTCAGGTGGATGGCAATGAAGTTGAACTCTCTCGCACCCCCCAAGTTGGCCCTGGTTTAGCTTTTTATATCCCACAAGCCGATATTCACTACGGGATGCTTTTAGAGCTTGTACCTTTTGGCACACCTGTACAAGTAGCTTGTCAACGTGATGCTTTCCTGCAAAGTGGTGGTTGGGACTCCACACTCGATGCTAACTGTGATGACATCGATTCCTGGATTCGGATTGCTCAGTTTGGCGATGCTATTTTCTTCAACCAGTGTCTTGCTTACCGCACTATCTGGCCGGGTGCGTATAATCAAAAGTTTTCTTTGTCTCGGCGGTTGGCAACAAATGTTTTGATGAAGGAGAAAATTTACACCTTGGTAAATGAGCAACATCGCTCAAAGATTCCTGTGTTTCAGGATATAAAAAATTACCTAAAACTCCATTGGATTTTAGTCGCATTGAAGCAAAAAAATCTCAAAAGTTTTCTTTCAATGATAGATCCATCTATACTTTCTCCTCGGTCTTGGAAGTTTTTGCTAACTGCTGTTTCATCACGCCGCTCTCAGGGAAACAATTCTCAGATTCGTAAACTTGTATTGATTGAGTTGTATTATGATGTCTTGCAAAATGCCCAGAATAAAAGCACCAGTCTTCAAAATTTAGAATTAGATTCTATGCCACTGGTGGAATTCGGGGCGAACGCTCAGTCGAACTCTCAGCGCTAGATGAGGACATTACTACCGACTACCAGATTTGTTGCAGTGAAATTATTCAAAGTCGCTACGGTGTCATCGTCATAAACTCCAATGTAATTGACTTTTGTCGAAGTACCTGATTGCACAAACTTTAGGTGGCCATCTAAGATGGGATTGCTGCCACTGTAGCCCCAGTTCTTAAGCAGGTCAATCAGAACTAACTTATCCTGGCTTTTATTAAAGTCAGTAATTGTACTGTAATTACTAAATTTTTGGTAGACAAACTGATCGTTACCGCTACCGCCAGTCAGGGTATCATAAAAACCACCCACAAAGAGAATGTCATTACCAGTACCTCCGATGAGGCTATCCTGACCTCTACCACTTACAAGGGTATCATCGCCAGTACCACCAATGAGGGTATCATTACCTACACCACCACGTAGTAGGTCGTTGCCACTCTTGCCATCAATGCGGTCATCACCCCCCTGACCATTAATGACATCATCTGAGTTATCAAAGCCATTGACATTATTGTTCAGGTCATTGACAAAGGTGACTGTATTTTTGTTGAAGATGGTGCTTTGGGTGGAGTTGGCATTAAAGACATCAAAGCTATCACGAATGCTGCTTTGCCCATCAAAGAGGATATTGCCGATGCTGGAAAGGTTGTCTAAGTTTTCCAGGGCAAAGTTTTGCAGGATAACTTTGTCATCAGCTACGCCTTCAAAAGTGATTTCCAGATTGCTACTATTCTGGGTGAGTAGCAGATTTCGGGCAGTCAATCCAGTACCTTGGAATTTGAGTGTATCCAATTCGCCAACGATTACTGCCGATGGATTTGAGCCTTTACCTATTCCACCGAAATCGGTGATGGTATAAGGGAATTAGTTGAAGCACATCCAGATGCAACATTGATAGAGTTGTGTGAATTCTTTGCAGACAAGACTGGCAATTGGGTGGGGCGAAGTGCAATGTGTCGGGCGTTACAGAAATTAGGATTAAATCGGAAAAAAAAACAAAGCGGAGTACCCAAGCGGGGACTATTGAGTCCTAAATTTAAGATTAGATTATTGGGAAAAGGTCAAACATATAGAGCCAGAAAATTTAGTATTTTTGGACGAAACTGGCGTTCTACTAGGGTTAGCAAGGACTCATGCTCGTTCACAAATGGGAACAAGAGCTTACTCTCTTAAACCCTTTTATAGAGGCTCAAAAGTTACAGTAATTGGAGCAATTAGCATTAAAAAAGTAGTTGCATTAATGACAATGAATAATTCAATGGACGGCATTGCATTTGTTTTATTTGCCCTTGAAGTTTTTAGTGCCAAATTTATGGTCAGGAGCAGTAGACATCAATTGATAATTTATCCGCACATAAACTAGATTCAATTGTGCCAATAATTGAAGCTGTCGGCGCGAAAGTTATTTGTTTATCCTCATACTCTCCCGATTTTAATCCAATTGAATTATGGTGGTCACAACTTAAATCTTTTTTACGCAGTTTCGCTCCAACTACAACAGAAATGGTTGATAAACTCATCTCAGTTGCACTCGACTTAATAAATCCTCAACATTTAAGAAACTGGTTCGCTAGTTGCTGCTACTGTACCTCATAGCAGCCGTAAATGCTGTAACACCGTTCTGTGTCGGGTCAATAACGAATACTTTGGTCTTGGGGATAACAGATACCAGAATATTGGGAAATAGAAAATAAGGCTGTAGCGACTTAAAATAACATATTCAAAATTTTGAAGTTTTACCCCGATTTATCAAGCCGTTACTGAATAAGTCTTTAAGCTAAGTAACTGGTTCTAAACGTCTTTGTGAGTAGCAAGTGGTCAATTTTACGCACTACTGACTACTTTTGAGTTGTCACTGAAGACCTCAATAATTATGTTGATTTATACTCAGTTACTTATCTTTATTTTTTATACACATCTTAAAGCTTATGCGAATCATACATATTTTGAACCACGTTCAAGAAATAGGTAACGGTATTGTGAATGTAGCTGTGGATCTGGCTTGTCTACAGGCAAAATCTGGTTATGAGGTAGCGGTTGTTTCTGCTGGTGGGGAATACGAGGCTTTACTAGATATTTGTGGTGTCAAACATTACCAATTAGACCAAAGCAGAAAACCGATAAATACGATTAAAGCAGCTATACGTTACCGAGCGATCGCAGCTGAATTTCAGCCGGATATTGTTCATGCCCACATGATGACGGGGGTAATATTAGCACGCATTTTTAAGGGACGCAAATATGCTTTAGTTTCTACAGTCCACAACGAATTTCAGCGTGCCAGCCTGCTGATGGGTTTAGCTGACAGAGTAATTGCTGTCAGTAAAGCTGTGCGTGATTCTATGATTAGGCGTGGTGTTTCAGAAAACAAGTTGCGGGTAGTATGTAACGGCACTTTAGGCAGTCCCCGCACCCGACAAATACAAGATTATCAACCTTTACCATTACAGCATCCAGCGATCGCCACTGTAGCCGGGATGTATCAACGCAAGGGAATTGCTGAGTTAATTGCTGCCTTTGAACAAATTGCCTCAGATTTTCCCCAAGCCCATCTTTATTTGGTAGGAAATGGCCCTGATAAACAGCTATTTGAGGCACAAGCACAAGCAACTTCTGTAAATGAACGCATTCATTTTGAAGGCTTTCAACCGGAACCTCAACGCTATTTGATATCTTGTGACATATTTGTGCTAGCTTCCCACCGTGACCCTTGCCCTTTGGTACTTTCGGAAGCTAGAGAAACTGGAACTGCGATCGTCGGCACTCAGGTAGACGGGATTCCTGAAGCTTTAGACAACGGGCAAGCAGGTCTTTTAGTACCAGCAAAAGATAGTCATGCTTTAGCTAGGGTTTTAGTGCAATTACTGAGTAATACCGAGATGTTGGAGGAGTGGAAACAGCGGGCAAAGAAAAACCTAGAGAGGCTGAGTGTTGCCCGCGTCCATCAGGAAACAATGACAGTGTATCGGGAGTTAATTACAGAATGAGGGCGTTAGGAGTGCTGAGTGCTGTTAGCGGTAGCGGGGCGTTTAGCCCGTGCTGAGTTAGGAGTTAAGAGTTAAGAGTTTTGTTTATCTCCTTGTCCCTTTGTCCCCTCACTCCCTCATCTCCCTCATCTCCCTCATCTCCGTGCCCCCTGCTCCCTTGCTCCCTTGCTTCTTCCCCAATCCCCAGTCCCCAGTTCCCTCAGAGCGAGCGATCGCTTTAGTTTTAAAGCCACGCCTAAAGCGCCAAAGACTAGTACACCCAAAACGTTAGTTGATTCAGGAACAGCGGTATAATAAGCAGCCACTCTGATCGGCCCATCTTTATCTTCTTGCTCTGCTGGAATTGGTGGAATGATTCCAGCACCTGGCGCTAGATTAGGCAGGGTAGCGAATGGATTGTAAAACAGAGTTCCGTTTGGGATGACGCCACCACTAAAAGTGATAGTACTACCAGCAATGGTAATGTCTGTAAAAATATCCTTTAGATCGGGGTTAGCAGAGTTACCAATCTTCCCATCCCCATTAACATCTCCCCATTGCACTGATTCATTATCAAATGGTGGAGTAGAATTCGGATTACTATAGGACAGCGTTTTTAAATCAAAGACCAAGCTGTTTATATCGTAACCAGTGGCATTTAGAAAGTTATTAGCTACATCTGGAACACCATATTCTATTACTTGCCCTGGTAGATAGTCTGTAAGGGTTCTTGGTTTTTTTGCGTCGAGTACATCTTGATTTTTAGTCGTCACAATTGGTTCTACAAAAATGACGGCTGTTGCTGGTGTCCAAGACAAAAAACTAATTCCTGCTGCTCCGAGAACAGACAAGGCTATTTTTGTGGCAATTCTAGTCATATTTGTGTCCTTTGGATATTAATTAACAGAGTGCTATACCGCGTGGTTTAAATCAAATAGCAAAAACCCACTTTTCAACTGCTATCTACCTGCTAGATAAATAGGGTTAATGTATGCTTGCTCAATGAGTTGATATTTACTCATAGGTTGATTTATAAGGCAATTCTTGTAATGCTTTATCACGATAACTAGTAATTTCACGCAATCTTTATAAAAAATCCAAATTAGAACTTATGCATTGACAGATTAGACAATATATGAATCATCAGTAATTATCCTGATTCTTAATAAACTATGGTTCATTGCTGTCTTAACGGGACGCTAAGTAGAATAATGTGGAAAAACCAAACTATGTTAAGAAAAATTAAATAGATTTAAACCCTTTTCCCTCCTGCCTTCTGCCTCCTGCCAACGATAAATATTCACACTGACTTACTTACATAGCGATCGCATCCACATTAATATTCACCTAAAATTGCTACTAATTATACCTTGAAACACCCTTCCGTATTTTCTCACAACTCAGATAGGATTGCTATATAAACCTCATTTACGTTGAGAACCGTAGTTTTTGCCCTCACCCTAAATCCCTCTCCCAAGTAGGGAGAAGGACTTCTTTCCGGCTCCTCTTCTCCCAATATTGGGAGAAGGGGCTGGGGGATGAGGGTTTTTTCTTTTCATATAGAAAGAACTACAGTTTTCAAAGTGGACGTGGTTTAGCAATCAGATTTGATTCGGAGAATTACTCGTAGAGACTAGGGACTGGGGAAGGTGGGGTCCCTGAAGGGGATAAGGGGAAGGTGGGGTCCCTGAAGGGGATAAGGGGTAATGGGGACTGGGGACTCTTAAGAAGGAATAAAGGTGTACTGAGTTTTTTTCACGCAATCAAATATGAGTCCTATAGTCTTTAATTAATTGTAGGTTTTAAACCCTACTTAATTGCCTCTTATAAATTTAGAATTCAGAATTTTGGATTTTGACTTATTATTCATATTATTTTTTAATATGTTCTAAAACTCTATTAGTAACAGCTAGTTTCAGTAACACTAATGCTAGCTATAAACTGAAAATTTACCTGATTAGAAAAATATCATGTATATCTAAATACAGTGCTTCTCATGAAACTTGATGTTAGAATTGATAATATTCTACGTAAATCGTGAGAATAAAATCTCAATCCACAAACATTTTTGTATAAAACAAAACTCAACAAAAGTTTTATTAGTTGAGCCTATGTAAGTGGTAGGGAACTATAGAATACAACACATAAATTTTGAAGATTGAACGTTATTGCTTTTTTTCCGGCAGCTGTAGAGTCCACACGTAGTTTATGGCGTATTGGACAAACAGTATTGGGTATAATATTTCGTCATCCCATTACTGGCACTAGTATCATCCCAATTTTACCCGATGGTCAGATTGTACTGATCCGGCGGCGCGACAATGGTCTTTGGTCATTGCCTGGAGGGATTGTAGATTGGGGAGAAGATATTCCCAATACAGTCCGCCGGGAATTGATGGAGGAAACCGGGCTAGAATTGGTGAAAATTAACCGTTTAGTAGGAGTTTACTCTGCACCAGACCGCGATCCCAGAATCCATTCAATTTGTATTGTAGTTGAAGCCGAGGTGCATGGGACAATGGAGATTCAAGACACTTTAGAAGTCACGGAAATCCAAGCTTTCTTTCCCAGTTTACTACCTTCAGGAAAGATGTCTCACGACCATACTCGGCAATTGCAAGACTACTTGAATGGCTTGACAACACTGGCATAACAATATTTTTTGATTAGTCATTAGTCCTTTGTCATTTGCCGCCAAAGTTACGATCTCACGAAGCCTTGGCTCACACTTCTTTCTTTGTAATTTGTCCTTTGTCATTCGTCCAAAGTCCAATTGTTAATAATCAAAAATTATTAATGTTAACGACCAATAACCAATGACTAATGACTAATGACTATTTATTATAGTGCTAAAAGTTAACTACTAAATAAAATGAATACACTATTCCGTAACTCCCGGAGAAAGCTCTCTCAAGGGCTATTATTCTGGCGTGAAGTCGGTGAAAAAACTCCTATAATTTTTTTACATGGTGCTTGGAATGAGAGCAGTCAATGGTTATCTGTGATGGAATCCCTTGCACAAGATTTTCATTGTTTTGCACCTGATTTGTTAGGATTTGGGGAATCAGAAAATCCTAATATCCATCATTCGATAGATTTACAAGTTGAATGTCTAGCTGAATTTTTGCAAGCTGTGAAGCTAGAAAAAGTATATTTAGTGGGGCATTCTCTTGGGGGTTGGATTGCTGCTAGCTATGTTTTAAAGTATCCAGAGAAAGTTGATGGTGTGGTACTGCTAGCACCAGAGGGCGTAGAGATAGCAGGACAAGAAGAGTATTGCCAGAAGATGCGGCGATTATTGAATTACCCACCACTAATAGTTAAATTTTTGCGATCGCTCAGTCCTTTGACTAAAATCGTGGGTTGGCATGAAAAAATTGTACAAGACTTGCAGTTGCGTCAATCACTATTGCCGTATCCCATAGGTTGCCAGTTACTTTTCAAACGGCGACAAGTAGAAATTGAGGCAGAATTATTGCAAAAGCAGCTTTATATGATAGATGTCCCAGTTTTTATTCTACAGGGTGGGCAAGATACACCAGATGCTTTAGCTAAAAGTCGGGTTTATGCTCAACTGATGCCGAAAGTTGAGTTGAAAATGATTGCCCATGCCGGAAATGACTTACCAGAATCTTGTGCTGGAGTAGTGGCGAGCGAGATTGCGGAGTTTATTAAAGAGAATTGAGCATTTTCAAGACTAGTAATTTGTGAAGAATGCTTACAGATAAATTGGTATAAACCACAATTAAAATTGTGAAATTAGTAGCAATTAGACGGATGATAAAGTCACGACAAAAATTCAACGGCGTATTTGCTGCTTATAAAGCTAGTTTGGGTTACACTTGGGCTTAATTTTTGTTTAAGCCCCGCTACGCATTTTCACTCTAGTTCTGAGCGGCGGCTTTCGCCGCTTATCTTGTTTGTGCTTTCACAAAATCACATCCCAGAACCAATGTGAATCCGATCTTCAACTTCCGCAAATTTTTCTTGTGCCAGCTGTTCAGTACTCAATAGTGAAACAACAATCGCCACAATAAACGCCAGTGGGATACTGATTAATCCAGGATTTTTCAAGGGAAAGGGTGCAGAAGCGTGCTTGAGAATCGTTACTTGAATAGTAGGTGACAAATAAATCAGCACTAAAGAGGAGACAGTACCTACTAACATACTTGCAACTGCACCATTGGTAGTGAAGCGTCGCCAAAGCATGGATAAGAGCAAGGCTGGAAAGTTTGCACTCGCAGCGATCGCAAATGCTAAACCTACCATATAAGCTACGTTTTGCCCTTTAAACAAAATACCCAGGAATATTGCCACTAACCCCAAAAGCATTGTTGCACCGCGAGCCACCTTGAGTTGTTCTGACTCGTCAGCATGACCCGATCGCACCACGTTCACCCACAAATCGTGGGACAATGCAGCTGCACCTGAGAGTGTCAACCCAGCGACAACTGCCAAAATCGTTGCAAAAGAAACAGCGGCGATAAAGCCTAAGAAAGCATCACCACCGAGAAATTCTGCCAACATCGGCGCAGCCATATTACCACCACTACCAATTTGCTTGATGGCATCTTGACCTACTAGCACCATTGCTCCAAAGCCCAGGATAAAGGTAAGGAGATAAAAAACGCCAATAAAAGCTGTGGCATAAGTAACAGAGAGCCGCGCTGCTTTGGCGTCGGGTACTGTGTAGAAACGCATTAGGATGTGGGGTAATCCAGCAGTGCCGAACATCAACGACATCCCTAAAGAGATCGCATCAAAGGGATCGGAAACCAGTTTGCCCGGAGCTAATACACCTGTATACTTTTGGGATGCAGCAGCGAAAAGAGCGATTGGGTTCAAGCCAAATCGTGCCAGTACCAAGATAGCTAGTAAGAAAGTTCCGCCGAGCAATAGAATTGCTTTGATAATTTGTACCCAAGTGGTGGCAATCATCCCGCCAAAAATCACATAAGCCATCATCACGCAACCGACGATGACCACAGCTAATTCATAATCAAAGCCAAACAATAGTTTGATTAGTTCCCCAGCACCTACCATCTGGGCAATTAAGTAAAAGCTAATTACTACCAGCGTTCCAATTGCAGAGGCGATACGTACAGGTTTTTGCTGTAAGCGATAAGCCACTACATCGGCAAAAGTGTATTTACCTAAGTTTCGTAGTGGTTCGGCAATTAGGAACATGACAATCGGCCAGCCCACCAGGAAGCCGATAGAATAAATTAAGCCATCAAAGCCGTTGAGTGCCACCAGCCCAGCGATACCTAAAAAGCTAGCTGCACTCATAAAGTCTCCTGCTAGGGCCAGCCCATTTTGGAAACCACTGATATTACCGCCAGCTGTATAGAACTGTGCCGTATTTTTGGTGAGCTTCGCCGCCCAATAGGTAATGCCTAGAGAACTTACAACAAACAGAAAAAAGAAAGCGATCGCCAACGGGTTAAACTTACCAAGACTAGTAATATCCGCCGCTAGTGGCAGATCGAACCACACACTATTCATGCTTTTTTGGTTTAGGATTTTGGATTTGGGACTAGAAATTGCTAATAGCTAATTCGTCTTACTCAGTGCTGAGTGCTGAGTGAGTCAAATATTACTCAGCACGGGCTAAACGCCCCGCTACCGCTAACAGCACTTTTGACTCAGCACTCTTCATTTGCGTGTCAGCCTTGCGATTTGGTCGTCGTAACTGCTATTTGCCCAACGCACGTAAATAAAAATTAATACCCATGCTGAGACAATTACCAGCGCCCCTAGTAAAATTCCCAGACTGAGGCCAGGAAACACTAATGACCCCAATAGGGGCTTATTGAACGCGATTAATAAGATAAAGCCGAAGTAAATAAACATCATAGCTCCACTGAGAATCAAGGATACCCGCCAACGTTCAGCGGCGAGAGCCTGGAGAGCCTTTGTGCGATCGTTCATGTCTTCCTTTAGGTTGAGAAGATTAGGTCAGATTGTCTCATTGAAGCTGATTTCTGTCTAATTTTCTTAAAGATTATTAGTAAATCTATTGCTATATCAGGTAATAAAATTAACTTTGCAAAGTGATATACTTAAATAACAAGACAATAGCGCCTCTGTTTTGAGTCAAGAAACATAAAACTATAGATGCAGTTAGATACAAATAAACTCGATCTATTCAGCGATTTCTGATCACTTAAAAAGTAAATTTTTATACTATTATTTTTAAACCTAGCTCAGTAATTAAATTTTTATATACTAAAAAATAAAATAAATACGTAGTTACTAGCAAGCTGTAAAATCCTTCAAGTGTTATGAAATATTGTTTTTAGCAATCAAATCAACTGAAAATTAATAAAAGTAGTAAATTTTAATTTATCAAATATACCAGAAATCACTGTAGCTTCTTACGTAAATACTTTAGTAGCATTTATATCGTAAGCTTGTTACTACACAGATGGGGCATTACCAAAATTTAGTAAAGTATGTTTATTGAAACACTCATCACAGAGCCGATTCATTTTTTTAGAATCGTTGTAATTGTTATATTTTCCATCACTTTGCATGAACTTGCTCACGGCTGGGCTGCGATGAGTCAGGGAGATAACACTCCACAACAAACTGGTCATCTGACGCTGAATCCTGTGGTTCACATGGGCAAAGAATCAATCATCTTTCTCTGTCTCATGGGTATAGCTTGGGGACAAATGCCCGTCAACCCATCTAAGTTTCGCTCTGGGAAGCTAGGCAACATTTTGGTATCGGCAGCTGGGCCATTATCAAATCTGGCTCTAGGCGTTTTATTTATTATGGTGCTGAAATTTCTTTCTAATCTAAGTTTTTCAGAAATTTTGAGTGAGGATTTTTTTTATTTAGCAGCTCGGATTAATTTGACATTATTTCTGTTTAATCTCTTGCCAATTCCACCACTTGATGGCTTTCATGTTTTCAGTGAAATTTTTCCTCAACTAAAGCCACTGCAATATAGCCAATTTGGACTTTTTGCGATGATGCTTCTATTTATAATTCCGGGTTTTGGGATAGGAATTAGTCGCATTGCTGATTTGTTTATTAGTTCAGCATTGGCGATGTAAACAGCAAATTTTTAGGTAAATAAAAAGGAAAACTTGAATGGAAATCAAGAAAGGTTATTCTTCGTTCGTAGAACGCTACTTTCAAATTATTAATAAAGATTTAAAAATAATTTTATACAGTATTTTATTACTACTGTATTTACAGATTATATAGCAATTCTAAATGAGTTACAAACAAAAAGATCCCCGACTTCTTTAAGAAGTCGGGGATCTGAGTCTCTCGGTGTTCCCAAATCAAATAAGATTGGTATATCTCATCTTATTGTCTACACCTCCAGAAATAAGTTTGCTATAATATTCAGTTTTTTCATAGATGCTGATAATACTATCACCAACTGCAAAAAAAGTACCTTCTTGCTCATCTTTAGAAAATTGCAAATTCGGGTATTTAACAGCAGCTTCGTCAGCAGTCATGGCTTTAGCTTCCATTTGTTCTGGCAATAGTCCAGTAGAACCAATGTAAAATACTAAGGGAGATATTTTATCTTGATAGATATTTTCTGCATATTCTTCTAACTTTTTCTTTGCCACCGTTAAAGCTACAACTATTTCTTCTTTGTCTATCTGCTTACCAGCTTGTTTATCCGGCAACAACTGCGCTAAACTATCAGCACCAACTTTCTTAAGAATACCTTCAACAATACCATTTTGCTCAAGCCCAAGAAAATCATCAAAAATTGGTTTCATCAACTCGTCAACTTTTGTAATCTTGGTACGTGATGACAGTAATCTATGCCTCATAGCGAGATTTTCATGAAATACCATCTCGAAACTTGGCTTAATGATAATTTCTCCAGTTTCTTTGTCATAAAGGCGATACATTCTATTGAGAAATTTGTTAGCAGAAGGTAACTTACTCAAGTTCAGAATATCTTGACTGCCGATATCGATTTTATAACTCAATTTTGAGTCAAGAGTACCATTAGCTAAAGCATCGTTGATATCAGTGTATTCGTTGGTTGTAGGAAAGTTGATGTAAATATTCTTAGACAGATAGTGCTTTTTAAACTCATCTAACTGCGCTTCTATAAATACATTTGACTCTTTTTTTAGGTGAGCACAAATAATACTAGTCAGTACTTTAATTTCTGCTAGTTCATTGAATAGTCCATCAATACTGCTGTAACTATTATTAGCAGCTACAAGTGGCAAGTTATCTAACTGAATCGTATGTTCTAACTGAAAGTCAAATTTTTCTGCATCCAGTATACCTTTTTCTTTGAGTAAATCAAAGACTTTTTTACTGCTAATTTTGACTTGTAATGACTTTACGTTGATTTTGCCGTCACTTACAATTGTGTAATTATTAAAGGTGTTGAGGTCATTTACTAATAACCCTGCTACTTCAATGGTAGGAGTTTGGTCTTCAAATTTAGCAAGTTTAACTCTACGTTTGACAAGCATATTGATAGTAGCAGTATTACGATTAAACTGAAACTCGCCCATACTAACATAGTCAGTATCATCCATATATTCTGTTATTAACCAAGGTTGAATCAGTTTTCCACTTTCGTTTCTAACACCTCTAATACGTTTAATACCTGTTCTTTGATAATCTTCTTGTAGGTGCTTAATATTGATGATAATATTATTGCGATATTGTGCAAAAATTTGAATTAATTCTACTAGATAAATTTGATTTTTTGTCATATTGCCACCTTCCATATAAAGGTCAAGAATCTTTTATAGTAACGGTTATTGAAGTCTATTAATCTTGCAAAATAAGCTGTTATAACCGTACTAATTTAAAGTAAAAACACACAATGATTTGATTACCAAACTTTGTACAAAGTTTGGTAAATTCGTGGATAATTGAGGGTTTAAGTTTAAACGCATAGGCGCTTGGCCTTGTTGCAGGGTAGGAGCGCAAAGTTTCTTTAAGTCTATTCGCTAAGAACTTAGGCAAAACCGTACTTCGCGTTGCATACTCATCAGATATTCATACTTTTATAGTACAATTGTATCATAAAAATGCCAAGTTGTGTGGGCGTAGCCCCTAGTAGATATCGTTATGCAATGAGATGTTATGGTATAAAGCAATTCGGTCAAAATCATTGCGAATTTTTGAGTCCACATTTAGGCTCCGGGTTTGAAATAATCGAAGAGGCGATCGCCTGAATCTGCACGAATTAATGCTACAACTACATCTGGTAAGGTGGCTAAACTGGGATAAACGAAATAACGCGGTTCCCAACGAGGGCGGAATTTGTCTTTGTAAGCGTGCAGTCCCTTGAAGTTGTAAAAGCGATTCAAATGGTCGTAAAGATAGTGCAATACTTTTTCCAAGCGGCGCGATTCCGGGTTGTCTCCAACTCCAGCAAGGGCAGAAAGACCAAAATTAAAGCTGTCGTAACCACCCTCTTTAAAATGCTGGAGTAGGGAAATAAATAGAAAGTCCATTGTGCCATTTTCAAGAGATGAGCGATGTCGCATCATGTCAATAGTTGCTTCGTTAAGTTGGTACTCCCGGATAATGTTAGCAAAGGCGCTAATCTCACCTTCGGGATTATGCAGCACAGCAATCTCACATTCTCGCAGGTAAGCTTCGTCAAACCAACCCAAAGAAAAATGTTTTTCTGAACCTTGTGCCATTTTCAACCATTCATCACTCACAGATTTGAGCCGATGCAATAAATCATTGGTGATGGGTGGTTGGTAAAAGTCGATTTGGTATCCTAGCTTAGTTAAACGACTGATTGATGGTCTAAAGTTTTTACCTGCTTTACCTTGTAAGGTAAAACTTTTTAAATCAACGATCGCTTCCTCTCCAATCTTGAGTACCTTATACCCCAACGATTTGTAAAGCTCAACATCATCAGGCATAGTTTGGTAAAAGCCAGGATACCAATCATTACGCTGGCAAAACTGCCAGAAAGCAATAATTGTCTCTTTGCGGTCTTCAATGGGGCCAATGGGATCTCCTAAAGCGATCGCGCCCCGTCCTTTGGGAACATAAGCAATTACACTATTACCCGAAGGACTGAAATAATAACTTTTATCATTTAAGAGTGTCAGCGCTGCTAAAGAAGAACATCCATATTGCTCGACAATTTCTTTAGCTCTTTGTCGCTCATTTGTAGTTGCGAGATTCCGCCAAAACACAGGTTGCAACAGCATTACCGTTGCATAAGTAATAGTAGCTGCGGCAATAACATAGATAGAATTAGCAAAAAACTCTCCAAATCGACTTTTTGGTTGCAGTCCCCAATTATCCTCGGTGAAGAACATCGCCAAAGTCTGAACTATCGCTTCCCGCCAATTAAAATTCTCGGAAAATTTGCCGTCTAACAAGTAAAATCCAATAGTTCCGTATGCTAGGGTAAATAATAAAGCGCCTATCAGTACTCTAACTCCCCGTGCAATGGAAGGACGGTCTGATTGTGCCGTGAAAAAATGGCGCATCAAAATTAATTGCACTAGCAAAACTCCAGAGAGTAGACTTTCTTCATAGTCCAGTCCCTTCAGCAAGTGGCTACAAATAGAAATTACTAATAGAGCAATGGTTAGTAACCAAGCTATTCTTTTTCGGCGTAATAAATTAGTAGCAAGTGTTAATAAAATAAACCCAGTTAATGCTGCAAATATATGACCACTAGCACGAACATCAAATGGTAAAAATTCCTTTAACCACTGATTCCGTCCATACAGGTTAGGTGTCACGGCTGATAATAAATTTACTACTCCGACTAAACCTGTTAGGAAAGCTGCACTCCAAAGTCCAATCTTAGTTTTTAAGTTATTTGTCATTTGTCATTTGTCATTGGTCATTTGTCATTTGTCATTTGTCATTTGTTTTGGAGTGAAAATTCTTAATTCCTGTACAGACGCGATTAATCGCGTCTCTACTCTGACTTTTTAAATTGTTCTCCGACATAGGATAGTGAATCTTTTAGATGTTTGTGAAAGTAGTTCCAACCTATATCTGCACCAGACAAACCATGACCTCCAGGAAATGCATAAAATACGTGAGCAATGCCTAATTTATTTAAGGTTTCGTTGAAAGCTTTGGTAGAAGCTAGCAAATTAGTATCATTCACACCCGCATCTAGATAAACACGCAATCGCTTCCTATCTTGAACTGGTAGCTGTTGCACAATTTGTTGAGGACTATTTTGGGAACCGCTATCATCAGTAAAGTAACCGCTATGGCTAAACAAAATCTGAAAGTTGTTGAGATAGCGTAATCCGATATTAAATGCACCCCATCCTCCAGAAGATAGACCTCCTAGCGCCCAAAATTGGGGTTCTTCCAAAGTGCGGTAGCGCGACTTGACAACTTGTACTAATTCTGAACCAATCAAAGTCCCCACTTTGCCATTCGGCCCATCAAAGTAATCGGGGTCGTATAAAGGACTAGAACCGCGATTATCATTACCATCAGGTGTAATCACAATCGATGGCGGTAATTTTCCACTTTGATAAAGTTCATGCAATACGTCTAAAAGCGCATATTTAACAGCATAAGCACGAGCATCATCATGACCACCGTGTAGTAAGAATATCACAGGGTAGCGCTTTTGTGGATTTTTGCTATAACTAGGGGGCAAAATCACGCCGTAGTTACGGACTGCACCCATTGCTTGGGAGTTAAAGGTTGCTAATTGAAACTTTAGCCCAGTTGTTGCCTCTTCTTTGGGTGGGTCTAGTTGTGGCGCACCTAAAATGAATACATAATAATAACCAGCAGTAGTAAGGAGGGCGATCGCTGCTACCAAACTAATTAACAATTTATTAATCTTCATATTCTTTATATTCTTTTAACTTTTAAAAAAATCACCTCCATTAGAATTTACTATAATGAATCTTTTGAAAAATGGCAGTTGAGTTTTTCACCTTAACTTTTAAGTATCAACTGGTCGGCAAAAAAATAGTATTATTTCTACTTGTGGTCTGTCAAGTTGAAATTGATGGGCAAGTAAGTTTGTAGTAAAAACTTTAGTCCTTAATTTTCTAAGCACTAAAGTGCTTACTACAAACTTCTCATTACTATAGCAGTCCTAAATTATTTGTAAAATATTTTTGGAGTTGGCTGTCATTAGTCATTAGTCATTTGTCCTTCGTAATCACAAATTGATTAATGACGCGCCGGCGGCTGACCGCAGGGTAGGACAAATGACCAAGGACGACCATAACAAAAATTTTCACAATAGACCTCTTGCATAAATCAAAAATAAAGAACCCCACCCCGCATTTGCTAACGCAATCGCTCCCCTCCTCAAAGCATCCTACCGTGTACACACAAATCATCTGATCCCCCTAAATCCACCTTAAAAAGGGGGAAAAGTTTTATGGAATAAGCTTTAAAGAACTTTTCAATGGTCTGCTTATTTCCGCCGTGCTGTACTAGAGATTTTCAATTATTTTTAGCATTTTTATTATGATTAATACTTAAATTTTTCTCAGCCATATTTGCTGTTTCTGAAGCTTGTCGAAATTGTTCGCCGACAAATGTCAATGAATCGGCTAAATGTTTCCGCCAGTATTGCCAAGTGTGACTGCCAGGAAACTGGCGAAATGAATTGTAAATTTTCAGATGATTTAGGACTTTACTAAATCGCTCTGCTTCGCCGAGTTCATCAGTATCTGATGTACCCGAATCCAGATATATTTTCAGCTTTTTTTGAGCTTGTAAAGGAATGGTTTTAATATAAGATATTGGGCTATTTGCTGGGCCACTTTTATCTTGAAAATAGCCACTATGACTAAATAAAATTGAGAAACGATCTACGTTGTGTAATCCCACATTGATTGCTCCCCAACCACCAGAAGATAAACCACCTATTGCCCAAAAATTTGGATTATTTATTGTACGATAACGGCTTTGTACGACTTTTACTAATTCATCGCCTACGGCTGTAGAGACTTTACCGTTAGGGCCATCGATATATTCGGGATCTCGGTAAGGACTAGAGCCACGCTTGTCGTTGCCATCTGGTGTAATGATGATGCTGGGTGGCAACTTACCTGTAGTATAAAGTTGTTCTACAGTCTTGAGAGCTTGTCCCTTATTCTGAATAAACCAACTACTGGGATCACCATGTCCACCGTGGAGGAGAAAGATTACAGGATACCTTTGTTTTGAGTTTTGCTCATAGCCCGGAGGTAAAGAAACGCCATAAGTGCGACTTGCACCCATTACTTTACTATCGTAAGTTTCAATTTGATAGGTTAGGAGAGTCGCCAAGTTGCTAGTATTGCGCTGGGTTGGAAGAACGGAAGGCGTTGTCTGTAAATCCTGCTGTTGCGGTGGTTTTGCGACGACACCTTGAGAGAAATTACAGCCAACTAAGGTTAATACTGAAAATAGCAAGAAAATTTTAGATTGTTTGTAGTTCATCTTTGAAGGGCATTGGTTAAACAGAGCATTATTGGATAATTGATGCTTGCCTTCAAAAGCTTATGCAAATGATATGTCGATACTGTGTCAACAGGATGGAAAGTTTGCGACTGGTTGTAAATTAAAAGTCAAAAGTTAGGATAAGTTTCTTCATGATGCTTAAAAAGCTGCGACTCAATTTTAGTTCTTTGTTTGGCTTGTTACTGCTGGTGCTTTCCCTGTGGGCGATCGCTCATGAATTGCATGAGTATAATTATCGTGATATCCTCAACTCTCTAGCTGCTATTCCCAAAAGTCGCTTAAGTTGGGCAATTTGGCTGACAGCTTTGGGCTATCTAGTGATGATTGGGTACGATATCTTAGGTTTTAACTACATTAATCGTTCCCTAAGTTGGAATAAGATTGCTTTCACTAACTTTATTAGCTCTGCATTTAGTAATACGATAGGTTTTGCCTTGCTGACTGGTAGTGCTATCCGTTATCGATTTTATGCTAGTTGGGGAGTGTCAGCAGTTGCGATCGCTCAAGTGATTGCTTTCGCCAATTTTACTTTTTGGTTGGGGATGTTTGCTGTTGCAGGTTTCTTATTTCTCATCAACCCCCTGAAGATTCCCACTCAATTACATTTACCTTTTGCTACTGTGCGTCCCATCGGCGTAATTTTTCTACTATTAGTTGCGGCTTATTTACTAGGAAGTATTTTTATTAAACAACCATTAATAATTCGTGGACATGAATTTCGATTTCCTTCTTTTAACATATCCCTGGCTCAAATAGCAATTTCTAGTTTTGACTGGATTCTGGCAGCGGCAGTTCTTTATGCTTTACTTCCTAGCAATATATCTTTGTCATATCTAGACTTCTTAGGCATTTATTTATTAGCGATGTTTGCAGGTGTGGTTAGTAATGTACCTGGGGGTTTGGGAGTATTTGAAACTATAATTTTGCTGATTCTATCCTCAAAAGTTTCGGCGGCGGCAGTTTTGGGTTCAATGTTAGCTTATCGGGGAGTCTATTATTTCTTACCTTTGCTGCTTGCAGCGGGTTTGCTGGGAATATATGAAATTAAATTTAGATCCGAAAACTTCCGAAAATGAATCAACTATCAAATCCAGTTTCAAGATGAACACTAATAGATCCCCGACTTCTTCAAGAAGTCGGGGATCTAACGAATCGATAGCTACTGCTAATCTTAAATACGATATCTTCACAAATAGCGGTGAAAATTCCTAATTTTTGCTGAGGCGATCGCTAAACAAATCCCACAAAAATAGTAAAAGTTAGTTGCAAATTTTGAAGTAGATTTCCAGAAATCATCATCAAAATTCGGTTTTACTGTTTGAGGATAGAAATAATCATGAAAAACAAAGTATTGTTTGGTGCCATCTTTATGGCAACTTGGGTAGGAACATTAATTCCCAGTGCTTTTGCTGCTTCACCCTGTTCTGTGGGACAAAAGGCTGAGGTTCTTTGGAAGGAAGCATGGTATCCGGCAACGGTACTTAAGGTTAATGATGACAAGTGCTATATTACCTACGATGGTTATGATAGTTCCTGGAATGAATGGGTTGGTACTACGCGCTTTCGGGCATCATTTGAAGTTGGAGATGCAGTCAGAATTTTGTGGAAGGGAAAATGGTATCCAGGGCAGGTTTTAGAAGTTAGCAACAATCTTTATAAAATTACTTATGATGGCTACGATAGCTCTTGGGATGAGTGGGTTGAACCTGGCAGGGTAAGCAGATAGAGAATATTTCATTTTTATAAGTTGAAAGGGACGACTTCAACTGTTGGAGTCGTCCCTTAATTTGTTTTATCAAAACAGAATAAAGGCGTCAGTCGTCAGAATTCAGAATGAATTACGTATAGCACAAGCCTTGCTGGTTAGGACATCAAGAGATGATAAAACTTAGACACCAAAAGACTTTTCACCCAGTCCCCAGTCCCTTGCTATACAACTGGTAAGAGGCTGTTAAACTGAGAGCCATAAGTAAAATCTCTTATATTTTGGGAAACTTATGGAGCCAGTATCATTGACAGCTGCTGCGATCGCAACCTTAGTCATCACCAAAGCCTTTGAAAAAACTGGTGAAATCATCGGCGAAAAGGCTTGGGACGAAGGCGAAAAGTTGTTAGTTCTGCTGAAACGCAAGGAACCTAGCACAGCGAAGGTTATCGAACAGGCTAAAACGCAACCTTTAGATTATGGTCAAGCTTATCTTATTGGGCAGCAGGTAGAGGAAGCGGCAAAGAAAGATGATGAAATTGCTCAAGCTGTCGCAGCATTGGCTAAAGAAGCTCAACCGCAATTGACTCAAACTATTGAAAACTATAAAGGGATAATCATTAAAGGCGGAACTAATACTGTTTCTGGCAATACCTTTAACTTCTGACTAAAGTCGCCCGAAGGGGAATCGATACTTTCTACTGAAATACCGCAAAATTTACCCTTGAGTGGGGTAATGGAGTTTGTCGGGCGTGAGGAAGAATTGCAAAACCTCCACCAACTTTTGCAGGATAATAAACAAGTTGCGATCGCTGCTATTTCTGGCATGGGTGGAGTTGGTAAAACAGAACTCGCCCTACAATATGCCATCCAGCACTGCGAAACATACAACGGTGGGCTTTGCTGGTTGCTACCAAAAACTGGGGATGTGGGCATTCAAGTTGTGCAGTTTGCCAGAACGCAGCTTGATTTAAAGCCACCAGAAGATTTTGATTTACTCGCCCAAGTGCAATACTGTTGGCGGCGTTGGCGTGACGGTGATGTGCTGCTAGTGTTGGATGATGTCAGCGATTACGAGCAAGTTAAGCCTTACTTACAGTCGCTACCTTCTCGGTTTAAAGTGCTAATGACTACACGCCAAAAGTTGGGACGCATCGCACAGTTATCTTTGGGTGTGCTGCAACCAGAAGCGGCGCTGGAGTTATTAAGGTCGTTACTCAAAGAAACACCAGAGCGAATTGAGCGAGAATTAGCTTTAGCAAATCAGTTGTGTGAATGGCTGGGATATTTGCCTTTGGGTGTGGAATTAGTGGGGCGCTATCTGGCGCGGAAACAGGATTTATCTTTAGCAGAAATGTTGCTACGGTTGAAGAACAAGCGATTAGATGAGCGTTCTCTGTCTAAATCTAAGTCGGAAGCCGACATGACAGCACAACGAGGTGTGTTAGCAGCCTTTGAGTTGAGTTGGCAGGAATTAGAGGACGACGATAAACAACTGGGCTGTTTATTGAGTTTATTTGCGGCCGCACCCATACCTTGGAAGTTGGTGGAACAGTGTTTACCAGATGAAGATGCAGAAGATTTAGAAGAAATTAGAGACGATAGCTTGCTGAATCTGCACTTACTCCAGCGCAAAGGTGAGGGAATTTATCAATTGCATCCACTGCTAAGGGAGTTTTTTCAATATAAGCTTACAGGTTTAGAGCGGGTAGAGGAATTTAAGCGATCGCTTTGTCGGGTAATGGTAGCAGTTGCCAAAGATATTCCTGAAGACGCTACCCTTAAGCAAATCAGCGATGTCTCCCCTGCCATACCTCATTTAGCAGAAGTAGCTAATAATTTGATTCAATACGTCAGCGATGATGATTTACTTTGGCCTTTTGAGGGCAACGCTACATTTTATAATGCTCAAGGTTTATATAACCAAGCTTTACCCTGGTTGAAACAATGTCTAGAAGTCACTAAAAAACGCTTTGCAGAAGAACATCTATCTGTAGCCGCTAGTCTCAATAACCTAGCGTCTCTTTACAACTCCCAAGGCAGATACAGCGAAGGCGAACCCTTTTACATCCAAGCTTTAGCACTCAGGCGTCAACTGCTGGGTGAAGAACATCCACATGTCGCCTCTAGCCTCAACAACCTAGGGTATCTCTACGGCTTTCAAGGCAGATACAGCGAAGCCGAACCCCTTTACATCCAAGCTTTAGCACTCAGGCGTCAACTGCTGGGTGAAGAACATCCAGATATCGCCACTAGCCTCAACAACCTAGGGTATCTCTACAACTCCCAAGGCAGATACAGCGAAGCCGAACCCCTTTACATCCAAGCTTTGGCACTCTTGCGTCAACTGCTGGGTGAAGAACATCCACATGTCGCCTCTAGCCTCAACAACCTAGGGTATCTCTACGGCTTTCAAGGCAGATACAGCGAAGCCGAACCCCTTTACATCCAAGCTTTAGCACTCAGGCGTCAACTGCTAGGAGATGAACATCCAGATGTTGCCACTAGCCTCAACAACTTAGGGTATCTCTACTACTCCCAAGGCAGATACAGCGAAGCCGAACCCCTTTACATCCAAGCTTTAGCACTCAGGCGTCAACTGCTGGGTGAAGAACATCCAGATATCGCCCAAAGCCTCAACAACCTAGCGTGTCTCTACGAATCCCAAGGCAGATACAGCGAAGCCGAACCACTTTACATCCAAGCTTTGGCACTCAGGCGTCAACTGCTCGGAGAAGAACATCCTAATGTTGCACTTAACCTCAACAACCTAGGGTATCTCTACTACTCCCAAGGCAGATACAGCGAAGCCGAACCACTTTACATCCAAGCTTTAGCACTCTGGCGCAAGCTGCTGGGAGAAGAACATCCATCTGTCGCCCTTAGCCTCAACAACCTAGCGGTATTCTACTACTCCCAAGGTAGATACAACGATGCCGAACCCCTTTGCATCCAGGCTTTGGCACTCAGGCGCAAACTGCTGGGAGAGGAACATCCAGATTTTGCCATTACTCTCAACAATCTGGCAAAACTCTACTACTTACAAGGACGTTACACTAAAGCTGAACCGTTGTATTTGCAAGCTTTGGAGATTTTGGAGCAACGATTAGGGGTAAGTCACTTCCGCACTGTCAAGTGTTGTGAAAATTTGGCAAATCTTCGCGATCGCCTCCCCCCAAATCCAGAATAAGCTAGTTTTGTGCAAAGCATACCGTGATCAAACTGAAAAGCGCGTTCGCGTTCACGGAGCGTCTCGTAGAGAAGCTCACCGAAGATATTCAATGAATGCATTCCCATACTCCGTATGGGAACGAGGAAAGGCTTATCAAGCTAGGTTTTTAGGACTTGTGTGTACACTGTAGCCAATACATCGGGGGGATTAAAGGGGGTAATTTGACTTCTGTATACACCGTAGGCTCAGTGACCGTCGTAGATATCGCTCTGACAAAAACTGTAATACCAGTTTATTATCTATAATGTTGATCGACAAAACTGCCAGATATGGGCTAAAAACTAGTCTGGAAGGTTCTTTTAGTGTGTTCAGGGGACTGGATCTATGATTAAGCTTGGTTTATTGGTACAGTCCCAGAATAATTCTTTGGGTATTGGAAAAGTTACAGAAATATCTGATACCAATGCAAACGTTGAGTATTTCTGCTCTATAGGGCAACGTCTCCAAAAAACTTTACCTTTAAGTTCGCTCTCTCAAGTTAAGCTTGAACCCCAAGCTAGATGCTATATTAAGTCCCAAACTCAGGATAAATGGATAGTTGGCAGAGTTTTTATCTGGGATGATGATACAGAAATGTATCAAATTGATTTACCAGATAAGAAAACTGCGATCGCTACTGAAGAAGACATTTACGTTCGTTGTAATCTACCAAATACAGACCCTATCCAAACTCTGGCGATGAAGGGTCACGAAACGCCCTATTTCCACGACAAAAGATTGGCTTTCGTGAAATCCTTGATTCAGCAACGCGCTGTCAGTCGGGGGATGACGGGACTGATTTCGGCAAATATTAATCTTTATCCTCACCAAGTTGAAGTAGTGCGGCGGGTACTGGAAGACCCAATTCAACGCTACTTGCTAGCAGACGAGGTGGGACTCGGAAAAACCATCGAAGCGGGTGCGATTCTCCGTCAATTTCTTCTCGATGAACCGAAAAAAGGTGCGGTGGTGATAGTTCCGCAATATTTGCTCAAACAATGGCAAACTGAGTTAGAAAACAAGTTTTACATCTCCCATTTTCCCAAACGGGTAGCGGTGCTGGCGGTTGAAGATATTCATAAAATCAACCTGAAAGCAAGGATAGGCTGCTTAATTTTAGATGAAGCCCATCACATCGCAGCAATGGCGACCTCTAAAGATGCAACAGTGCGCCAGCGTTTTCAGACTTGCAAAGAACTTGCTCATAAAAGCGATCGCTTACTTTTATTATCTGCCACTCCGGTTCTCAATCACGAGCAGGATTTTCTGGCCATGTTGCACTTGCTCGACCCGACAACTTATAAACTGGGTGATTTAGCAGGTTTTCGCGCCAAAGTTGCCAGCCGTCAGCAAATTGGTAAACTTCTGCTTTCTTTTAAAGAAGGTGCGGAACCTGTTGTTCTCAAAAGCAACTTGCAGCAATTGCGAAACCTCTTTGCTGAGGATAAGTATTTACTGAAGCTGGCGGATGATTTAGAAAATTGTTTGCAAGCAAACTCTACCAAGCAAGAGCAAATCGTCCAAGCGATTCGCGTCCATGTTAGCGATATCTATCGACTACATCGGCGAATGCTTCGCAACCGTCGCGCGGCGGTGGAAGATGTGATATTTGACCGCAATTTTACGCCAAAAGAAGAGTATGATTTAGACGAGCGATCGCTTGATATCCACGAACTCCTGAATCAATGGCAAAGTGTTGCTCCTGGGGACAAACAATATCAGCGAGTTTTTCTGTTGTTATTTCTCGCTGCTGGTACTTGGTTAGGGATTTTAGAGCAGGTAATTACGGCGCGTTTAACTGCCAAACCTCATGCTAAACTCATCCAGGAATTTAAAGAAGATGATATTCGCGTATTAACTACAACCCCCAAATTCTCTGGTGAAGAAGAGATTCTCCAATCCTTACTAAAAATTGTTCGTCAACCTCAAGAGGACGGACAACGGACGGAAAATTTGAAAACAGTACTGCTGAATCAGCTAGGTACATACTTCAAAATTCCCGCAAATGTTCGCAAGAATCAAAACGAATTCATTACAAGAATACAGCAGAGAATCAAAAGACCAATTACTGGCGATATTCTGCCCAAATTTATTGTATTTACCAGTTTTGTGCAAACTTGTGGCGAAATTGTCCGATATTTATCTGATACCTTTGGTGCCCAGACAATAGCCAGCCATCAATTTGGAGAATCGCCAGATAAGGTTGAAGAAGGCTTAAATCGGTTCAAGAATAACCCAAACTGCTTTATTTTAGTATGCGATCGCTCTGGAGAAGAAGGACGGAACCTCCAGTTTGCCGATTGGTTAATTCATTTTGACCTTCCTTGGTCGCCTAATCAATTAGAGCAGAGAATTGGCAGACTTGACCGCATTGGCAGCAAAATTGGCATCCAATCTAGTGCCTTGATAGGCCCTTACTTAGAAGATAGCCCTCACAATGCTTGGTATAAAGTATTAAAAGATGGGTTTGGTATTTTCCAACAATCAATTGCCAGTCTCCAGTTTTATGTTGATGAGAAACTTGCAGAATTAGAAACAGTTTTGTTTCAATCAGGTGCAGCTGGATTGTTAGAGATGGTTTCACCAATTCAAGAGCAAATTGAAGCGGAAATCGCCAAAATTAGCGAACAAAATGCTCTAGATGAAATTGATGCAAACGATGAAATTGCTACCGAGTATTTTCAAGAGCTAGATAATTACGATGCTCGTCATCTAGAAATTAGGCAAGCAATTGAAGGCTGGATTTGTGACGCACTGGGATTCAGAGGAATCAATAACCCCGATTCATCAGAGATGCGACGTTATCAACCGACAACGCGTACCTTGGTTCCAATAAATGAGTTAAAAAACCGTTTTGCTGAGAGTTCCCTAGACCAATTTGGTACTTATAATCGCAGGGTGGCAAACCAAAATACTGGTATTAAACTCTTTCGGGTTGGCGAAGGATTTGTCGAAGCACTCTTGAACTATATCAACTGGGATGACCGAGGTGAAGCCTTTGCTCTGTGGCGCACTGATGCATCTTGGGACGCGAAAAAAGGGAAGGAATGGTTCGGTTTTCAATGTAATTATGTAGTCGAGGCAAATTTAAGAATTGCCAAACAAGTTTTACTAGATAACAAACTAGATAATTCTCAATTCAAAAACTTGCAGCGACGTGTTGATGCTCTATTTCCACCAATTATAGAAACTATCTATGTTGATGGTCGCAATGAGCAAATCCGGGTTGTTGAGGATAAAGCTCTTTTAAGTATTCTGCAACGTCCATATAAAGATAAAAACAATAATCAAGGACGAGATTACAACCTAGCAAAAGAGCGCTTAGGAATTATTGACGATTTTGTTGATCCTAGTAAATGGCAAAATTTTTGCTATCAAGTGCGTAACACTTCTTCAGAATTACTTTCCAATCGTCCCGATTTTATTGATTTATGTCAAAATTGTGCTAGGGTTGCCGAAAAGAAATTAGCCAATAGAGTAGAACAATTACGTCTACGTTTAAATCAGCAAAGTTGGGATAATGCATTAGCTGAAGAATTGAAGATAGAAACTGCTTTAAATGCAGCCATTCTAGAGGGAATTCGCCAGCCGCTTCTGAGGCTTGATTCTGTGGGTTTTATTATTGTATCGGGGCGATCGCTTGTGCAATTTGAGTGATATAGCAATCGTCAAGGTGGTTAGGACAAACAGTATAATCTATGAGTAAAGTAA
>NZ_JAVRBM010000044.1:0-73447 GCF_034531255.1 Nostoc sp. ChiQUE01b
TGCTGGTAAAGCATTATAATCTATTTTCGCCTTTTGTTTTGTTTAAGTCCCGTTAAGCAACTGGGTATAGCTCGTTATGATTTTTTAACAAAAATACAACTAAATGAAGCAAATATCATCTGTATGATGCGATTTTTTAAATATCCCAGTCAGCTAAAGTTTCCTAATCTTATGGGAGCAGATTTATCTGATTTAATTTTAGATGGTACTAACTTCATCCGAGGAAATTTGTCAGAAGCAAATCTACATGGTAGTAGTTTAGTAAATGCAGACCTTTTATTTGCAAATTTTACGAAAGCCGATTTGAGAAATGCAGATTTACGAGGTGCAACTCTGAACGAGACTATTTGGTTAGAGACTCTAGTCGATAAATGTCAGCTTGGCGTAGGTATTGGTTTAAATAATCTACAACGTCAAGATTTACAACTACGCAAAGCTATATTTAATTCTTGAGAAGTTAGTAATGAAAATACAAAAAATTATAAAATGATTGAATTGATATTGACCTGGATAAGTTAATGAGTATTAAGTTGCCCCAAAAATTGATGCTGCTGGGTTCAGGAGAACTAGGCAAAGAATTCGTGATCGCGGCTCAACGTCTTGGTAATTATGTGATTGCCGTTGACCGCTACACCAATGCTCCGGCGATGCAGGTTGCTGATGCTTATGAAGTTATTTCTATGCTCAGTGCTGATGATTTAGAAGCGGTAGTGACAAAACATCAGCCAGATATTATTATACCAGAAATTGAAGCAATCAGAACAGAAAAACTTTTGGAATTTGAACAGCGAGGGATTACAGTTATACCGACTGCGGCTGCTACTAACTATACAATGAACCGCGATAGAATTCGGGAACTGGCACATCAACAATTGGGCATCAGAACAGCTAAATATGGTTATGCAACAACTCTAGAAGAATTAATTGCAGTTTCGGATGAAATTGGCTTTCCTAATGTTGTTAAACCTGTGATGTCATCCTCTGGTAAAGGTCAATCTGTAGTGCAAAATAAAAGTGAGGTTGAGAGGGCTTGGAATTATGCGATCGCTAATTCTAGAGGAGACAGTCAAAAGCTGATTGTAGAAGAATTTATTAACTTTGAAATTGAGATAACTTTACTGACAATTAAACAGTGGAATGCACCGACAATTTTCTGCTCTCCCATTGGTCATCGCCAAGAAAGAGGCGATTATCAAGAATCGTGGCAACCCGCAGAAATTTCTGAAGATAAAATATTAAAATCCCAAGAAATAGCTATAAAAATCACTGATGCTTTAGGAGGAGCCGGAATTTTTGGTGTTGAATTTTTCATTACCAAAGATGAAGTAATTTTTTCGGAACTTTCTCCTAGACCTCACGATACGGGAATGGTGACATTAATCTCCCAAAATATCAATGAATTTGAACTACATCTACGAGCTATTTTAGACTTGCCAATTCCTTATATAGAACAGCTAGCAGCATCAGCTAGTGCGGTAATTTTAGCTTCAGAAAAATCTGATTCTATTGCTTTTAGTGGTGTAGCCGATGCTTTGTCGGAAAAAGATGTAGATATTAAATTATTTGGTAAACCTAATGCTCATCCATATCGGCGAATGGGCGTAGCTTTAGCGAAAGGTGTTAATGTCCAAGAGGCTAGGGAAAAGGCTACAAAAGCAGCCAATAAAATTAAATTGATCTAATTTTTTGTACTAGAAAGTAGTGACCTGCTATCTAGAATTGAGGAATAACTCTCAGCAATAGATTGTACAAGTCACCACTTTTGATTTGCTCTTGAAAGGGTGTATTTTAAATTTTGCAAGGATACTGTTATCTACAAACTGAGGTTATAGTTTTTTGCATCCTTTGATAAAATGTTCGATCCTCGTAAGCTAATGGAAATAAAACTAATTAAGGGCTACCTGTGTACTCTAGGTTACCATCAATGTTTTCAATTCCATTTAAGACTATTGAGCTTTTGTTCCAAGAACCATCGCGTCTACGGCAATTGGCTGAGAGTCTATCTCCATCAATAGAAATGTCATTAGAACTCAATTGATAACTACTAGCTTGGTCAGGGTTAGTAACTTCTAAGTTGCCATCAATGTTTTCAATCCCCTTCAAGGCTATTGAGGTTTCATTCCAAGAAGAACCATCGCGCCTTTGACAAGTGGCTGAAAGTCTATCTCCATCAATAGAGATGTTTTTGCAAGTCAATTGATAACTGCTACCCATTTGTTTATACTCCTTTGATTAAGTACAACTTCAAGCCACATATGTTATACTTATATGTGGCTCTGATTTTTCGCAACAAAGCCATCAAAAGAAACACAGCCTGATCTATTTGAATAAGAGGTTTCTGGCAAAACCCCCTATTCAAATAGATGTATCTTTGCTGGCTTTTAGTATTCTACACTACGATTTTTTTTGAGAATAAATATATTTAAGAAGTTTTATTAATGATTTTTAAAACTTTACGATGATTTTCGGACGTGCAAAGTACCTAATATTTCTCTAATAACAAATAAATCCCAGATAAATACTAATAAAAAAGCATTTGTATTTATCTGGAATTGCAGACTTGGTATTTGTATAAATAACCAAGTCTGACGATCGCATCTCTTATCTTGTAGCACTCTCAGGCGAATTAAGCGCAGCAACTGGATTCGGCTGATTTAGGTAATTGTAAACAAGTTGGGAAACTTGACGAATAAAGTCTCTCCCCCTAGTGTCTTTATAGGGACGGGTGACGAAAATAGCGGCCAAATAGCGCTTACCATTGGGCATAGTAATAAATCCCGCATCACCGATGAGAAAGCCGATATCTCCGGTTTTGTTGGCGATAACTGCACCTTTCCCCAAACCGGCGGGAAGCAGTGTATGAATTGTGGTGTGACGCAGAATATCTAAAGCTTGCTCCCGACTTTGTAAAGAAATTAGCTTGTTATTTACAACTAAAGCCAGCACTCGCGCCATATCTTGAGAACTTGTGGTATTGGTTCCTCTCAAGTCAGCTAAAAGATGGCGAATTACTGTGTCTTTCAGTCCCCAACTACGGAAGCGCTGATTTAGTTTCGCCGCTCCACCTAAGCGATCAATAATCATGTTGGTGGCGGTATTATCGCTAATGGTAATCATCTTAGTAATGGTTTCCAAAGCTGTGTACTTCTTCCCAACTCGCTCATATTGCATACTTCCAGAACCATTGGTAACTAAGTCACGCCGCATCGTCAGGTTTTCCTGAAGCGTGACTTTACCAGCATCTAAATCCTGGAAAAAGGCGATGAGTATTGGTAGTTTGATTGTACTAGCAGCTGGGAAAACGCGATCGCCTCCAATATCCAAATAATCCCCAGTATCCAAATCCAGAAAAAACATTCCTGTTTTCAGAAAACTGTAGCGACTCATCAAGGCTTTAATTTGAGGTTCCAGCACTTTCATCGGTGAATGCATCGGAATCACGCCAGCAAAGAGAGTGCTATTATCATTCACTCTTGGAGAAATACTCGGAGTTATCTCTAAATATTGCGGCTGGGTTGCAGTCAATCGTATTGGCTTGGGTAACTGCACAGACCAATGATTGGGAGATTCTTCTTGCAGTTGTACCTGTGCTAAATCAAAGGTGTAACCGGGTGCTAAAGTAACTACCATGCGGGTAGTCTCTGCATTAAACTGCTCGATGCGAATGTCTTTAATTACTGGCCCGACTCTTTGACTAGTCTGTGGATATCCTAATGTAACTCCAGACAAATCAATTACCAGACGAGTCGGGTTGGTAAGTAGTTGTACCTTCGGTTGAACGTTCTCATCTGTGGTGAAGTCCAGATGATTACGATTGCTATCAAAATGCCAATTTGCGATGGCTACGCCCGCCGCAGGCATCGCACCATTAGCTTTAACAGTGGAGCCAAACAGGATCAAGCTTAAGAAACTGGGTAGAAGCCAGCTAAATTTTACAATGTTTTCTTTGTGTGTGAGTAGCATCAGCGATCGCTTTGTGTGTGAGGAAGACTCTGGAACGAACAAAAGCCGCCCACCATTAAAGCACATTATAAAAAGTTTTGTAAATTATGCGTTTACACGCAAAAGCATCTGTTACAACAAGTATTTAATTTAATCAGTATATAAGTATTCCGTAATCAAAAATTTAATTCAGACGCAATTAGCTTTTTTTTCATTTTTATACTGAATTATTTCATGGTGTAAATAAGTAATAACTTTATCTGGACACAGCTAAGTATGTCTATGAGGGTTTCCCATATCCAGAAATTCAGCTTATGGAAATTTTGTATAGTAGCCTGTACTATCAGTTTCACCATCAGCGGTTGTACGCCTGAAAAACGAGCGATGCTGCGAGTAACTGCCGAGACTTTTCGCAATCGAACAGCTGATGCTATTACATCGGTGAAGAAAATTTACCAACTGAATAATTTACCTATAGATGATAATTTAGTTGTCGATCAATTACTAACTGATACCAGTATTGAATTCGGAATTCCTACAGAAGTAAACAGCATTATCACCGGAGAAAGTCAGCAAAATCTCCAGTCATCAGATGTCGAGCAAACACTTGACGCTTTGAAAGCAGAATATGATATAGCCGTTGATGTATTTAACAATCTGGAAACAATTGATTATGAAAGTAAAAGGATAGTTGCTCAAACTGCCCAGCCAGCAAGATGTCTAACAGTAAAAATGCTACTTTTAGCCAAAAGAATTCAGGAAAGACCACCAAGACCAATGGATTGGGAACGGGTAATCATTAGTTCCAAGCTAAAGGATCTCGGTGAACGATATAGAAAGTTAAGTATATCTTCACAACCAGAAGCAGAAGAAATTAAGCGTCAAGTTATTGAAAAGATAGATGATTGGCGAAAGGTTAATGCTGCTGAACAACAAAGTTTGAATGAATCTGTCTCGAAACTTTTGGCAGCAGCTGACACTGGGCGAAAACTTTCAGAACTTATTGACGACTATCCTAATCTTAATTTTGAAGTTATTGCTGCTAGAGTTACTCAGATTGTTGGGGTAGCTACCAGTTTCACTGGTAACGACTACAGTTTAAGACTCACAAAGATTAGCACTCTTGAAAGAGAAGTTAAGAAAGATGAAGTTTTAAAGGAATTCATGAAAGAAATATCTTTTAGAAACAGACATTTGCAACCATTAAACTCTCAATTATGCCAATAATTTTTAGGATACAACTAGTCATGAATCATGTTAAAAACTTAACTGAATATATAAAACTACTATTTGATTTTTGAAAAGATACGTAGGGGAGCCAGTTGCGGAGGTTCCCTCCGTTGTAGCAACTGGCGTTGCGTTAGCGCAGAAAGTACGGCACCGAATCCTTAAGAATGGTGCGTTACGCAAAACGCTAACGCACCCTACAAATACCTAACTTTGTTCAAAAATCAAACCGGATTCCTATATAAATAATGTCCACCAATAATATTTTAGATACTTTTGCAGAAATAATTTCTCAGCTTAAAGAAATTAATAGCAATCAAATCGACTTAGAACAACTCAATAATACAGAAGAAAAATTACAAGATATTCTTTTTCAGCTTAATTTTGAACTTATTAACGCCCAACGTCAAAAAAATTGGGAAAAAGTCAACAAGTCTAAGTTAGCGGTTAGCGAATGCAAACTTACTCTCGATCAGGTAAGAGCAGCAATTATAAATGTTAGTATCATCGGCGTCAATCAAAAAAATCTGGCACAAATGCAGAAAATATTAGAGGAAATTGAGACTGCACGTCAAACTCAGGTAAATATAGATTTGGCTATTCGTTTACTAGGTTTTTTGCGTAATCTGTTCCTGTAATTAAAATCCTAAATCTACGGCAATGCGGTGGGCGCAAGCAAACCCAGAAAAAGCGACTGCATTCAACCCTTGACCCGGAAAGGTACTATCCCCTACACAATAAAGTCCTGAAATAGCTGTGCGATTAAAGGGCATATTCAATAACCCCCACAACTTACGCCGGGGAATTGGCCCATAAGTGCCATCCTCACGACCCAAAAAGCGGCGATGGGTGCGCGGTGTCCCCACTTCTAAATAATCCAATCCGGCATCTAAACCAGGAAAAAGCTTCTCTAGGCGGTCAATAATTCGCCAAGCAACCTCTTCTTTCTTAGCTTCATACTCACTCGGAGAAAGTTCTTGCCAATCATCAATCCAGTGAGGCGTGAAGGCATGAATGATGTGATATCCATTTGGTGCTAAATCTGGGTCAAGCAATGTAGGAATCGAAACAAACACCGTGCCTTCTGCTGCTGTCATCTTTTCCCAGTCTTCCAGCAAAATATGGTGACACTCTGTCCCCACAGGTAAAACTGACTCCTTTACCCCGATGTGCAAACTCAAGAAGCTTGGAGATTTTTGGTAGGTTTGTTGCCATTTTTTCTCATTATCTGGCATTTCTTCTGCTGGTAGTAATTGTGTAAATGTATCCCAGCGTGTAGCATTAGAAACTATGCGTTTACCCCGATATACTTTACCATTCGCCAGTTGCACACCTACCGCTTTTCCCTGTTCTGTAAGAATTTTCGTGACTCTAGCTTGGTACTGAATCTTACCTCCAGCCTTCTCTAGACCTTCCACCAGTTTTTGGGCAATTTGTCCGACTCCGCCTTTGGGATAGTTAACTCCGCCATAATGCCTGTCAGAAAAGACCATTCCAGCATTAATCATTGGTGTCATGTCTGATGGAACCACCGACCAGCAATAACATTCCATATCGATAAATTTCAATAATTGCGGGTCTTTGATGTAACGCCGCGCCACATCCCCGGCATTTTGGGGTAGATACTTAGCTAAACCGAGACACGCCAAAGGATGCTGGAAAAATACCCGAAGTAAATACCGAGGTTCTTCCAACGACAGCAAATCCATGCTGTTGAGACACTTGAATACTTTTTGGCATTCGTCATAAAAGCGACGAATCCCTTGTTCTTCATGGCGAAAATGAGCAGTAAGATTTTGCAAAAATTTTTCATAAACCCGGTCAACCTTCAAGTCTAAACCTTGGGGTAGATGATAGTGAATCTGTACCGGATCTGCGATCGCTTCTTGACTGACATTTACACTTGATAATGCACGGGTGAGTAAGTTGGTAGTACCGTTCTGTCCCAGTCCAAAAATCATTGATGCGCCAACATCAAATCGATAGCCTTGGCGTTCAAAATAACCAGCACTACCACCGGGAATCAAATAACGTTCCAGTACCAGCACTTTCGCTCCCTTCGCCGCTAACTGGGTCGCTGTTACTAATCCGCCAATCCCAGACCCAATTACGATTGCGTCATTTGTCATTTGTCCTTTGTTATTTGTCATTTGTCATTTGTCCTTTGTTATTTGTCTAGAGTCAATCAATATTTACCAAGGGGACTTAAACATTTTTAAGGCACAAACAATCCTCAAACCCATACAGGGCAAGAAAAATACACCAAATGCTCAAAAATGCTTGAAACCCAGATATATCAAGAAACTAGAAAAAACGATGTCAAAGTCTCTCTATATATAAATTTGAGGTTTGTTTCTGGCTACTTTTTGTCTAAGTCCCACTAATGACCAATGACCAATGACCAATGACTAATCAAAAAAAAGAGGGACGAGCCTGCTACTGCTGGCTAATCCCGTCTGCCGATCCTTAAAAGAGAGGAGAACACTTTATAAGAATATAGCCTTGATTGAGAATTAATGTCAACTACTAATGAAAGATTTTATCAATAAAATTGAGATTGTTAATTTTAAGCTGTCAGCCGGATGCAGGAAAGAGTATTATGGTGTTTCAGTTCTTATACAATAAAAAGGCGCCTATTTCTGGCTATGACGCTACAATTGCGCGTTTATGTTCCACCCCATCCCCTGATCAAGCACTGGCTAGCAGTTGCCCGTGATGCAGGCACGCCTTCAGTATTGTTTCGCAGTGCCATGACTGAGTTGGGAAGATGGCTGACTTATGAAGCTGCACGAGACTGGTTGCCGACTCAAGAAACAGCAGTACAGAGTCCCTTAGATACCTGTCTGGCAACGGTGATTGATCCGCAAGTGCCTATGGCAGTAGTGCCGATTCTGCGGGCTGGGCTAGGATTACTAGAGGGAGCGCAGACTTTACTGCCTTTAGCATCGATTTATCACCTTGGCTTGGCGCGAGATGAAGAGACACTGCAACCTCATTGTTATCTGAACAAGTTACCAGAAAAATTTGACCCCCAAACACGAGTGTTAGTTACCGATCCAATGTTGGCAACCGGAGGGTCAATTATGGCGGCAATGGCAGAATTGACACAACGGGGTGCTGACCCAGCCCTGACGCGGATTGTTTGTGTAGTAGCGGCTCCACCAGCTTTGCAAAAACTGAGTGAAGCTTATCCAGGTTTAATAATTTACACCGCTACTATTGACGAAAAACTAGACAACAAGGGATATATTGTACCGGGATTAGGAGATGCAGGCGATCGCATCTTTGGGACTTAAGTTAGTATGCAGCTAGGGTAGGAAAATAGCATAACTACTGTAAAAGTTGCAAGGTTTGTTGAAGGCGGTAAAGATATGAGTCAGCGAGATAGTTTTGGCAGTGGTTTTGTAGCAGGGGCATTTGTTGGTGGTGTATTTGGCGGTGTTATCGGGGCACTGATTGCTTCTCGGCGCGAGCCAGAATTGCTAGTAGAAGAGGAGACAGAACTGACAGATAGCCAAGCCGAAGCTAAGAAAATAGCAGCAAAGCGGCGTCAGATGAAAGCCTCAGAAAGTGAAAGCATCGGCATAGAAACGGCGAGGCGATCGCTAGAAGATAAAATTGCCCAGTTAAATGCCACAATTGATGAAGTGCGAAAGCAACTGGGAAATGTTAATGGCGGTTCACCCCAAGCAACCAATGACCGCTCCCTCACTAAAGACTCCTGAAGTTTGTTCAGGCGTGGTGAAAGTGTCAAGTGTGGTAAACGTGAAATCCGCAAAAACTTTTGACTTTGGACTAAATTAAAATTAAAAGATGAGACCGCGTTTGACACCTAGTAGGAAACAAAGCTATCCATGAGTTTACTGATTACGACACTAATTACCTTTGTCACCTTTTATAGCTATTTGCTAATTATCCGGGTTTTGCTAACCTGGTTCCCGACAATCAACTGGTATAACCAGCCATTTGCCGCTTTAGCCCAGATAACCGATCCTTATCTGAATCTATTCCGCTCAATTATTCCCCCATTGGGCGGTATGGATTTTTCGCCGATCTTAGCTTTTTTAGCACTCAATGTAGTTAGTGGGCTTCTGAGTGCCATTCCATCTAACCTGCCCTTATAGAAAGATTTTAATTACTACCTTGGTAAAGAATTGTGTAGAGACGTTAAGTATACAAGCGTCTCTACAATTTTTTACGAATTACGAATTACTTACGCACTTGACCACTAAACCCGGCAGCCTTGAACTGTTTTAGCTTCAACGGAGTAGGCTGATTCGCAGGTACGGAAATTCTCAATTCAAAATCGCTAATACCTGGTGGTACCTCGGTAATAGAGCCTAAGCGAGTGCGGTTTTGCATCACCGAGTCATTATTGGCATCATAGATACGTCCAAAAATATCTGCGTCGTAGACTGTTTTATTAGTGCCATTTTCTGCTTTGCCAACGACAAGAAAACAATTGGCAGCTGCGCTACCACTACTGATAACAGCGCCTTGTGCTAGTTCTGGTGGACAATCTTTATAAGAGACATCAAATAGTTTAATCTGTGTCAGGGCTACAGCTGGGGGAATAATCACCCACGATAAAAAGGTAATGAGATATGAAACAAAAACGACCGTGAGTGAACGCAACCGCATAAAAGACCCCGTGATTTAGTTCAATAATTATTAACTGATAACCTCAGCTTACAACATACCCCTACTCTCTATTCTCTACTTCCTTGATTAATTCGCCACTGCAAATACCTGTTCTACTATCAGTAGACCGAAAAGTGTAATGGTTGATGATTATCTAGCCCTACAATTTTCGCTATTTCCGATAGAGTTTTACCTTTTATATTAGAAACACATTCCAGATGTAGGTGTTTAAAAGCTTCAAAACTTCTAACCTCTGGAAACAGGTTTTGAGAAATTTGACAGTACTCGTCAATAAATTTGACTGTGGGTATTGGTTGACGAGGCTCTACCATAGCACAGATAACAGTTCTAGCGTTTGTCCTTAATTATACTTCTGCCAGAGTGACAAAAGCCTCCGAGGAAGCGATGTCTGACGACAAGCCGCAAGCATCTACGCATTCCCAATGGATGTAAAGAAACATTTCTGTTTTTTAGAAGAGGGTTAAGTGTTGTATCAATGCGTAATATAAGTCCTAGTATGCTATCAGCACCGATAAAAGAAAAAGGAATTCTGTGAATACTTATATGTTTTTATGCAAAGCGAACATCATAGGCATGAACATGATTCTGGTCGCAGGGCTTGGGATTGCAAGTGCGGAGGCGGCTACAATCAATTTTGACACTGATGCCAGTGATAACCCAATAAATGCGCTGGATTTGTTTGTAAACACAACTCGCCTTGCTGACTTGTATGCTCCCTTAGGAGTAGACTTTAGCGGTTCAGGTGGGAACGACGGTGGAGTGATTCTAAATCAATCTGGTAACTTTGACATAGACGCACGAAGCGGCTTGAACTTTTTGGTATTCAATCGAGATGCCAGACTGTCAGACGGTGGTGTTCCGACAGACCCCGAAACGATTACTTTCAACACACTACTCAATAGTGTCTCTATTTTCGCCGCTAGTGCAAACGACACTGCCACTTTTACACTAGAGGCATTTGACAGGAATAATTTACTGGTAGGGAGCAACACTATTACAACGCAACCTTCAACTTATAGTCAGTTGAGTGTCTCCTCGGCTTCTGGCAACATCAGTCGGATTGTCCTTACCTCAAGAGACGATAACTACTTTGTCTATGATGATCTTTCCTTCACTCCGGTTCCCGAACCTTCTTCTGTGTTGGGCACATTAACCTTTGGTGTTTTAGGTACAAGTTATATGCTGAAACACAAATTGAAAAAGCAGAAGTCAGTCAGTACAATTCGCAATTCGCAATTCGCAATTCGCAATTAATGCCCGTTCGGCAATCATAAAAGAGGTAATGACAGTGATTAGAAAGTATTCATTTTGGAAATGGGCGATCGTAATCGTTACCGTGGCAGCACTCCTGATCGTACCGACGATTGGTAATGGTACCAATATAAACAGTGAGTGGAGATTGGGTGGCCAGAACTTAAACAATACCCGCAATCAAGCGACTGAGAGATACCTCAAACCAGAGAACGTAGCGAATTTGTCCCCCAAATGGGTTTTCACTACAGGTGGCGACATTTCAGCGACGCCCGCAGTCGTAAATGGAGCTGTATACTTGCCTGACTGGGCTGGAAACTTGTTCAAGATCGATGCACAGACGGGTGCCCAGATTTGGTCAGATACTATCGCCAACTACATTAGTGACCCAAGTATCCCACCAGCGAGCTCGGGGACACCCTACTCAACTATCCCAATAGCGATGTCGCGCACAAGTCCGGCAGTCAAAGGGAACAAAGTGATTATCGGCAGCCAGGGAGGTGCTTACCTGATGGCAATTAACAAAGATACGGGCAAGCTAATCTGGAAGACAAAACTTGACTCTCATCCAACCGCCATTATCACTCAATCGCCAACGATTTATGGCAACCGTGTATACGTCGGGGTTGCCTCACTGGAGGAGGGAGAGGCTTTCGTAAATCCAAATTACCAATGCTGCACCTTCCGTGGCAGCATGACATCAGTTGATTTGACCACCGGAAAGATATTGTGGAAGACCTACACCGTACCAGACAACGGTGGCCAACTGGGTGGCTACTCAGGCGCATCAGTGTGGGGCAGTACACCAGCAATCGACCCCAAGCGAAATTCGGTATATATTGCAACAGGCAATAACAACGATGTGCCCCAGACGGCAAAAGATTGCATCGCCAATCTAAGAGCACCAACGCCCAGCGATGAGTCGCAATGCCTCGATCCCAACAATCATGTTGACGCGATCATGGCACTCGATCTCGATACCGGCGCGATTAAGTGGTCGAATAAGCTGGAGGGTTACGATACGTGGACTGTTTCCTGCCAGTTTGGCATTGCGCGGAATTGCCCTGACCCTAAAGGAGAGGATTATGATTTCGCCCAGGCACCAATGCTATTTACTGTTACGAAGGCTGGAATACGGCGCGACTTAGTCGGCGCTGGGCAGAAAAGTGGTGTCTTTTGGGCGCTTGACCCGGATAGCGGCCAAGTCGTCTGGAGCCAAATCGTTGGCCCTGGTGGCACAACGGGTGGAATCCAGTGGGGTTCGGCCACGGATGGTCAACAAATTTATGTCGCGATCGTAAACACCCAATCCCAGGAGTACAAGCTACAACCGTCGGGTAAGACTATCACAAGTGGGTCATGGAGTGCGCTTAATGCAGCAACAGGCAAGATTATCTGGCAGACTGCGGACCCAGCAGGTGCGAAGGATGAAGCTCCAGTGACGGTAGCGAATGGAGTGGTGTATGCTGGCTCAATGGCATCAGCGCAAGGCGCGAATAATATGTATACATTGGACGCAAAGACTGGTAAGATTCTCTGGGATTTTAATAGCGGGGGGTCAGTGGTTGCAGGTGCTGCAGTGGTTAATGGTACGGTGTATTGGGGTTCCGGCTACAGCCGCTACGGCAAAGGCGTGTCTAATAATAAGCTATACGCATTTACAGTCTCCAAATAGAGAGCAGTAGACCGCAACTATGGGGTAGTCTGCGAAGTTTGTTTACCATCTGGCTGATTTTGGTTGATTCTTCGGACTTGTCAATAAGTGAATCTTATCATTCATCCCAGGCAATCAGGTTTTGTAAATTTCCCCAAAAGCGGTATATATACTACTATTTTTTGGTGTTCGCAAAACTTTTCGGTCTACTGACTATCAATTCCCAATCAGGTACTATATCTGATGCAATGGTCGCCGCACCCTTCAAGACCGTATCTTCATATTGTCCCTCGACCCACTTGCAAACGGTGATTTGTTTTAACTCAGGATCAACAATCCAGTATTCAGTAATGCCTCTAGAGACTTCCAGAGAATAAATTACCTAATTTATTCAGATGATATTTTTCTTTTCCCCCTGCTCCCCTGCCTACACAACGATTGATTATTTTTTTATTGGAAGTCCCCTAGCTGCGTATTCCGTGCGCTTGTAACGGTAATCGCGGCTGCGGTTCTCAGTTTAGGGACTGACGACTTCAACCACCAGCGCAGGCGGGGGCATATCGCTGGTAATCAGAATGTCTATATTTAACTACAGGGTGATTGGAGACTTGAGTTTAACATTTGTAATAATTAGGGGAATAACCCCTCAATTGCTATGAACTTATGACTCCAGATGAGATTGAAGTAGCTATGTTCGCAGCCTTTAATAGTTGTGATGCCGCAAGCTGTCCTCTCACTGACACGCAGAAACAGATATTACTGCAAATGGTCGAGCAAATTCAGGGAAATTCTACCTCTGGGATGTCAAATATTGCTAATCCTTTAGACGAACTTACCCCAGAGGAGTTAGAAGCATTTTTACAATTTGTTAAGGATGAAGAACAACGCAACCGCACTTGGAAAGTGCAATTACTCAACGACTGGTTGCTGGAAAAGGACTCTGGAACGGTACAGTTTATTCGCCAACGCTATGGTTTACAGTGGTTGAATCGTGTTGAGTCATATCATTTTGATAAGTATTCTTATTTTGAAGATGCACTGAAGTTAAGAGTAGGCGATCGCATTGAAGTTTCCAATGCACTCTGGGAATGGGTGCAGGAGGATGGGCCTTGTAAACGGGAATGGTTTCCCTGTATGGTGATTAAGGTTGAGGAAATTAGCGATGTCTACGACGGGCTACGCCTACACGATGATTCCTCTACTAATTGCGTCGTCCGCTTCTTTAACGGTGCTGAGTATGAGATTCAAGGAATGTATGAATGGAATCGCTATAATTGGCGCTGGCCTCAAAAGTAGTAGGGGATGTGAGTTTTTAATACTTGTGAATGAGTCTGTTAATAAAATCATTGCCTGAACAACGCCCAAGCCAAAAACCTCTCAGTATAATACAACGCTAATTGATTGCTCACACCGTTGAAAACAGCATCAAAAGCGTGTTCTGCCCAAGGAATTTCGAGAAAAACCGCAGTGTTGCCAGAGTTATGTAAACGTTCATACATCTGTCTGCCAAATCGGGCTTCCACCAAATGGTCACGACTGCCGTAAATTAATAAAGTTGAGGGTAAAGGGTGCGTTAGGTAATTTATCGGTGAAGCAATTTGATACCGATAAGGCAATTCTTCTAAAGAACCACCAAGAAATGCTTTTAAAACAGCGCGAGAATTTATAGGATCAGGATTTGGTGGTGTTTTGTATCCTTCAGTTAAGTTAACAGGCCCGTAATAGTTCACCACAGCGCGAATGGGTGGTTCATCGGGTTGATAAGCCGCTAGCATTGCTAGATGTGCCCCCGCAGAACGTCCTAAAAGTACCATACGTTCTGAATCGGCTTCATATTCAGCTGCATGTTTGCGAATAAAATTCAAGGCTGTACGTACATCATCTAACTGAGATGGAAACCGATATTGAGGTGCGTGTCGATAGTCGATCGCAAATACCGTATATCCATGATTAGCAATATATTGATTAAACTCAGAATTGGCATTAGTATTCCCATATTGCCAAGCTCCACCATAAATTACTACCACTGTTGGATATTTCCCTACCTCTGGGGGTTGGTAAACTTCCATTTTTAAAGGCACTCCTCCAGGAGAAGCAAAGAGAATATCTTTTTGATGACGTGTTTTACCTAATGCAATACCCCGAAAGAAGTTAACTAAGTCAAAGGGATAGATTTGCATCTTAGCCTTTACTTGGACTGGAATTTGCTCTAGATAATTTGCTCCCAACCCTTGTTTCATCGCTTTAGCCATCTGCATTTGAGTTGGTGGGATATTCACTAGCACCCATCCACAAATTAGCAATCCGATGAAACTGAAAATGTAAACTAAACGTTGTAGCTGACCGCGACGGATATAGAATAAAGACAGCAATAAAAAGAGCAAATTTAATAATAATAACCAAGGACTGATTTCTGGCGCTCCTACTGCTAGCGTGAGTAAAAACATATTTGGAGCCGGAAGAATAATCCAAGCACTAAGAAATAGACTTGCAAAACTGAGTAATAATGCAAGCAATGATAAAAATATTTTGGGTTTAACAAACATAGATTAAAATGCGGTATTAATGACTTCAAAAAAGTACAATTTATCCGCTAATGCTCAGATTGGCAATAGTTATACAGCATAATTCAGAATGGGCTATGCCTCGCTGCGCTAACAGAATTCAGGAGTCAGAGGTATAGATGATTGGTTTTTCAAGACGCGATAAATCGTGTCTATACATCTGGGTTTTTGGTATATCAAATGTATTACATTTAGTGAGAAAGAGAAAGAGATTTTGATTTTAACAAAGTTTGGGGGTTTAAGTCCCCTGTCTCTATAGACACTTTTGTTTTGTGTCGGGGTTAAATCCCCGTTACAAAACGTAATTGCGAATTGGTTTAATTACGGGTATTCGTGAGAAACAAAGGGAATTTCTACTATTTCACCCTCAGTTTCTCCCACTTTGACTTTTAATCCTACACCACCAGCTTTGGTGCGAATGTAACCTAGTCCAAAGTAACCATCAGCAGTTTGGGTATAACTAGTAAGTTTGCCGACCTTTTCATCTCCAACTGCGATCGCACTTCCAACTTCCACAGGGGCACTGAGGCGAACACCAAGCAGGTGTTGTTTTACACCTTTATATGTATTTAACCGAGCAATAGTTTCTTGCCCAATATAGCAACCTTTAGTAAAAGAAATTGTTTGCCACAAGCCAACTTCTAGAGGATTGTAATCATCTGTGAGTTCTGCATCTGGGGCGGGGCGACCTTGTAAGATTCGTAATGCATTCCAGGCGCGATCGCTCATCTCTACCGCCCCAGCTTCTAACAGTTTGTTCCACACTGTTTCTTTGTCAGTATAGGGGAAAGTGAAGGTGTATCCGGGCGCAGCTAACCCGCTACCTACAGCAATCCGCACTCCTTCAGCTGGAGCGATCGTGTATACTTGGTGACTACCATAAGGTTGGCCGATCAGTTCGCCAATACCTAACTTTTCTAAAACAGCGTCGCTTCCTGGGCCAATCAGGCTGAAGGTGTTGGTGTATTGGGTAATATCAGATAATTCCACCTTATCTGCATAGAAAATATATTTATCCAGCCATTCCATCAAAAACTGGCGACGGTTAGGTGAAACCAACAGGATTACCGCATCTTCTCTAACGTAAGCGGTTACTAAATCAATTGTTCTGGCTGTGGAAGTGACAAAAACCGTATCACAACCTTGTCCTGGCTTGAGTATTTGGAAATTGTTAGTACTTTGGTTGTGTAAGAAGTTGAGGCGATCGTCGCCAGCTACTTTGATCCTTCCCCAGGCGGTGCGATCGCATATCGCAACCCCAACTCTGGCGGCTTGGATAGCTGCTGCGTCTTTATCGTCAAGTGTAGATGTTGGCATAGCGATCAGAAGTTGCCTTGTTTGAATGTTGTCGCACTGGAAATCTTAGCAAATAAGCGTTTGCGGCTTCAATGCACCTTTGGTTTTCTTCTAGCGTATAATCAAATCAAAAGAAAGTGCCGAACAATAAAAACTTATGAAACGAACTTTTACTGCAAGTGTATGGCAGGAAGGTAACTGGTTTGTGGCACAGTGCTTGCAGATTGATATTGCTAGCCAGGGCGAGACTGAAACTGAGGCATTGGCTAATCTTGAAGAAGCTTTGTCACTACATTTTGAACCACCAGTAGCTACTGTTCTTCCTCAAATTAAGACACTTCAAGTAGAAATAGATGCCGCTTAAACCAATTCGCAATTCGCAATGACGCTCTCTACGAGACGCTGCGCGAACGCGGACTCGCTAACGCAATTCGCAATTACGTTTTGTGACGGGGATTTTACCCCGACACAAAACGTGCTGCCTGTAGAGGCAGGGGAATTAAACCCCAAAAAAACTTTCTTAAACCATTACCTTATCGTGAGGTTAAGCGTAGATTAGAGGCAGCAGGCTTTGAGGAAGTTAGCCAAAAGGGTAGTCACGTAAAGTTTGTCAAATCTACCGAAGAAGGAACCCGTACTGCGATCGCGCCTCGTCATCGAGAAATTACTATTGGTACGCTGGGCAGTATTTTACGACAAGCTGGGATAAGTATAGAAGAGTTTGAGGTTTTGTAAGGGCGCTTAGGGGTGAAAAGGGTGAGGTTATCGCTCTTTTTCAAAATTACATTATTTAATTATGAAATTAGCGATCGCTATAATGGTATCGTGCCTGAATAAACTCGATTCGGTTATCACTTACTACGTAAACAATCCGGTCAGTTTGAGTGATTCGGCGCGACCATCATTTGCATCATAGTATCTCAATCTTTCAGGATTGCCTGTACCTTCAAAGGGATTCCGCCTAATCTCTTCAACTAAAGATAAGACGCGGAGTGCAGTTTTTCTATTTGTCTCTACCCAGTAGGTAAGGTCTTCCAGAAATCTCCGGTCAAAAACGAGGTTGCGTTCTAAATTATCACCTTGAGAAACTTCAGATTGGGGAAGTGCTTCTGGTTCTAAATTATCCGACATTGAATTTATTTACTCTTCTTCGTAGAGCGAGAACTCTTTACGCAACTCGTCTATAGTTTGGGGCATATTAGTCTTAGCCTTAACACGTTGTAAAGCATCAAAAAGACGTGCTGCATTCTCAGGTGATTGGAATAAATATGCTGTCTCTATGATGCTATTAAGTTCCGCAGTAGGTATAACGGATACACTTTCTGCACCTTCACGATTAATAACTACAGGTTCACGAGTGCTAATTGCCTCTTCGTAAATTTTTTCAAAATTATTGCAAGCTTCGGTGTAGTTTGTTTTATTAGACATTTTTTGTTCCTTAATTTATCTGTTAATTTTTGCTGGCTATTAACTAAAGAGTTGCTTCAGCTTGAATTTCTTGAATGATGCTTAAAATTTCTTCTTTCGATTCGATGTGCCTTGCTAGAACTTGAGCAGTTGATTCAAGTACCCGCTCAGAAAATAATTTAGCTAAATCTTGCCGTAAACTCTGCCCAATGTAAAACTTGAGTAATGCTTCAAGTGTCATATCTCGATTAGCTGCAACTTTTTTGAGCGATTCTAATGCCTCTGTTGGTATTTTTATTGATACTGTTTCTGTAGTACGGGGTTTTAAGTGTAGTTCGAGTTCTTCATCATGCTTGTTCATATAACTTTCTTTCTGTGGTAGTAGCTGGACGGGCGGAAATTATGCGTGTTCACCTACTGCGTTCTAGATAAACTACGAGCAATAAGCGTTGAGAAAGAGAATAGCCTAAGATGAAATCACGCTGTTGATTATTAGCAGTAGCATCACCCACTTGATAAAAGGGGTCAAAGAATACCTCTGTAGCTTCTTCAAATTTAACACCATGTTTTTTGAGGTTGATTTGTGCTTTATTTTCATCCCATTCAAATTCAACACCTTGTAGACGATAAACAATATCCATCTATCAATTTTGCTTTTAGATTAAGCGCTCCCCGTAATATTTTATCAAGATTATATTTATTAACCTTGTTAAAAAGGTATATCAATATCATCTGATATATCGTATAATTTCATATTGAGTAAAATTTCCTCAAAGTACATAATAAAATCTTGCAAATTTCTCTCGAATCTATAAGAGTCTAGATTAGGACTTACGCACGAGTTACGGAATAACGAACCGCAGAGGCGCAGAGGACACGGAGAAATCAGAGTTTAAGAGATATTTTGCGTAAGTCCTATAAATAATCAAATCACATTCGATCAATTAGAAATACCAGGGATGGAAGAATTTATTGCTAAATTGAAAACACAGTCAGAATCTAACAACTCAATTGACTACAGCCGCATGATTGAAGATTTTGCTGCTTGAAGAAAAAGCAGGCGCAGCCCGCCGTAGGCATCGCCTTACCTCATAAGCCCACGCAAGTGGGTTTTGTTCGTGTATCCTGTTTTCAGGGTTTCAACTCTCTGGCAATTTAGCAAACGCCTCCTCAACTAACTCCTTTGACTTAGCATCCAAACGCAGCCAATCCACTTCACCGAATTCATCGATTAAACTAGTATCAATATCAGCAGCTTCGTTCTCTGGGATGTATTCAAGAAAACACACCTGATAACACAGTTCCCACAAATCGATACTCGCTTCTTGCTGTTGACGCTGCAAACGTAGATGATATCCTGGATGGGGCATCGGCAGACGAGCCAGAGTTCCTCTGATTTCATCTGCTTCTTGGGGTGTTGCAGTTTCCATTGCTTGCAACAGTTCAGTCACCAATGCTTTGATTTCATCAGTGGTGCTAGGCGGCCAAATCAGGACATCATGGTAAGTTCCTGTCCAGGAAGATTCATCAAGCTGCTTGCGGATATTGTCGATAACGCGAATGAAAGCAGGTTGCATGAGGATTTCAGCCTGCTGCCATGCAACTGGATTTGTTATTTTAGGTGGCATTGGTAATAAACAGGGGCACTAAAAGAAAAATAAACAGTCTGCGTATATTAAAAAGCTGCGTTTTTAATCTAAATCTTTTCTCAAGATAGCGGATTTCATTGAAGAAAATTTGGAGATATTTATTACCAGCTGGAAAATTAGGTAATAACTCTGGGGAGGGAATATGATAGGCAAGCTACTAGACCATCGTTACCAAGTAATTCAAGTCCTCGCGATGGGAGGATTTGGTCAAACCTACATTGCCCAAGATACGAGGCGGCCAGGCAACCCCATCTGCGTTGTCAAGCACCTCAAACCTGGAACTGACCCCAGAGTTTTTGATACTGCTAAACGCCTGTTCAACAGCGAAGCCGAAACCTTAGAAAAATTGGGCAACCATGACCAAATACCCAGGCTGCTAGCGTACTTTGACGAAAACCAAGAATTCTATCTAGTACAAGAATATATTGAAGGACATACCCTAGCTGAGGAACTTATACCTGGTAAGCGCTGGAGTGAAAGCCAGGTAGTTCAACTGTTGCAGGAAATTCTAGAGATTCTCGAATTTGTTCATCGCCAAGGCGTGATTCACCGCGACATCAAACCGGATAATATTATCCGCCGTGCCTCAGATAATAAGTTAGTTTTAGTTGATTTTGGAGCGGTGAAACAACTGCGTACACAACTGATAACAGTGGGCGGACAACCCTCTGCCACAGTGGTTATCGGCACTCCTGGCTATATGCCCACAGAACAAGGGCAAGGTAAACCTCGTCCTAACAGCGATATCTATTCCCTTGGGATCATCGCTATTCAAGCATTAACAGGATTACAGCCAACAGAATTGCAAGAAGACCCAGAAACGGGGGAAATTATCTGGCGGCATTCAGTAACCGTGAACCATCGACTAGCGGCAGTGTTGTCCAAGATGGTGCGTTATCACTTCAAAGACCGCTACCAAAATGCTACGGAAGCACTGCAAGCATGTAAAGACGCGATTAATCCAGTACCTGCACTTTCCACACCTCAAGAAGCTGCCAAAAATTCCAGTTACCAAGCAGCCAAATCCCAGCCTCAAGTATCTCGGCTGCAAACTATTGCAGTTGCACCAGCAAATCCTGTCCCTGCTAAACCTGCGCGTAAAAACTCTGGTAAATCCGACCCCTGGCCGATATTAATTGGTATATTACTGGCAGGTGGTGCGGCTGCCTTGGTAGCAAATGTATATCCAAATGTGAAAAATTTAGCTTTAAATCTTACAGGTAAGGATACCGCTTTAGCAAACAAATGCTCGGCTGTTGTTGTCGGAAATTCTAATATCCGTTCTGAACCTAGTTCGATAAATTCTAATAATATTGTGCAAACTGTTGCTAATAACACCAATTTCGAGGTGACTGGCAAGCGGACAAAACGAGGTTGGATAGAAGTTAAGCTGAAATCTGGTAGTTTGGCTTGGGCACACCCGGCTGTGATAGACAATAAAGATGAATGGGCTTCTTGCCTACGCGAAAAGGGTATTGCAACTAAGGTTGTAGATGATAGTAGCTTGATTGCGACTCGAACAATTCCACCACAAAAACCAAAATCTAGGGATGTAGTAAGTCCATTACCAGAAAAGCCGAAGGGGTCAACTGACAATGCTGGTAAATCAGAACGATCGCAGCCTAATGATAACAGTGCCAATATTATCGAACAAGCTAGACAGAAGTATGATTCAGGAGATATAGTCGGAGCGATCGCACTTTTGAGATCAGTTCCGGCAAATGCTGCTTCTGGTATTCAAGAGACGGGCAAAATGATTGCCCAGTGGCAGGAAGATTGGGCTAAGGCGGAGGCGTTATCTAATGAGATCAACAAAGCAATAGATGATGGTAAATGGGATAAAGTTTTAGATTATAGAAACCATCCAGAAAAGTTGCCTAATACTCAATATTGGCGAAATAGAATCGAACCATTATTTAAACAAGCAGCCGAAAATCTGGCAAAACAGGCATTACCTCAACTAGAAAGTCAAGGTAATCAGAAGAGTACCCAACAGAAACTTCCTCATATTAACCAACCTGTCACTACAGAGAGTCCTAATGCTACAGAAACTCCAAAAGGCAGTTTATAATATCAAGGTTGATTAACCATCCTGTTTAAGCATCTATTAATAATGAATAATAAATAATTTTATTAGCTTTATTTATTACCAATAGACACGAAAACAAGGAAACTGTGGAAGCTATACTAACGTTGTTAGTTTACACTTTCGCTCTGACTTTATACTGCTGTTTGGACTTCAGTAGTGAACTAACACCTAAAGCGCCAAACGCTAATAAACCTAATCCAGAAGCAGGTTCAGGTATGGTTCGTCCCTGAGATATTGCCCCAGTCACGTTGTCCAATCCAAAACCTTCTCCTCCTGAATCGTCAATTCGTGACACGAAAGTAACTTTGCGAATGTCTTCTACAGGATTAGTGACAAACCCAAAAAAGCCATTGTTGACTGTTACTGGAATCGTGTCCAAAACTCCACCCATATCCAACACAAGGTCTAAATTCAGTCCTTCTCGATCATTTGCAGCAAAGAAATCTGCTCCCCATCCAAAAACTGGAGTATTTAAAGTTAAGTCTACTTTGGTAGCCCCAAAATCAGTGAATACTGAGGCATTATTTGTACCATTATTGTCATTGTACTGGAAAGGCGACACCTCAATCAAGTTGCGGAATAAAGGATTATTGCCGACTTGCAGGAGTGTGAATTCTCCAACGTCAACAGGGGTGGTTCGGAATTCTGTATCAGAAGTAAAACTTTCAAAATCTTCATTAAATGTGCTGCTTCCTGATACAGCAGTGTTCCAATCAGTACGTGAAGTGAAAATTGTAATCGCCTTTGCCTGTTGCGTGTCAACGCTTAACAAAGCAAGAATTGCTGTTATAGTAGCAGCCAGATGTAACCTTTTCATACAAACTAAGTGTTGTTACTAACATAGATTTCCTTCGATATATTAGTAACTTTTGCAACATTTATATCTAGTCTTCATGCAAACCATAAAAATTTACCAAAAATTCATCCCAGCTTTAAGATTGACAATTTTCCTATCCCTCTGAACTTCAAACGACTGTTTTTGAATAGACCTCTTGCATAAATCAAAAATAAAGAACCCCACCCCGCATTTGAGTAAAGCAAACGCTCTCCTAAGAGCTTGCTCTTAGGGGTTGGGGGTGGGGTGTTAGGGACTTTTGCAAGAGGTCTAATGATTATTTACGTAAAAGCAAAACATCTAGGTGATAATTTAACAGTGCTACCTGTATATTTTTCACCTAAATGCTTTTGTCCAACATTTTTTACTTACACTTACCCACAATTGTAGTAGTTGTTACTTCTACTAACAAATATTTCCCTATTATTGCATTTCGTCGTATTCTGGGGCTTCAACTCGTCTTGCTTCCATCCGCGAAGCAGGCAGAAACTCAGCACGACGAACTGGAACCAAGGGCGGCGTAGTATTTCCTTGGTAAGGGTGAATCACTTGTACAGTACGGGCTGGACGCTGCCGTGGTGAGAATAAAGCTAATACCCCAGCGACAACAACACCACCACCAATAGTGAGAGTTGCGCCTCCCACAGCCCAAAGCACGGGTGAAGACCACCAAGTATTTTGCGGTTGGAATGTTGCTGCTGTTTTTTGTTGGTTATTCTGCTGGGCTAATTGCCACTGCTGCTGAGTATTGAAATTTTGGACTTGGCCCTGGAGTTGTTGATTTTGCACCTTTAGCTGTTCATTGTCGTTTTTTAAACGTTCCAGCTGCATCTGCGTGTTCAGCTTCTCCATCTCTAGGCGCTGGTCAGGATTGGTAGCAGTCGGTGGCTGAACCTGATTGGGATACATTGGTTGCCCATAAGGCCCGTAAGGATACATTTGTGGCTGCATTCCTTGGGGTGCGACTACACCTGGGATTTGCGGAGCAACAGCGAAGTTAGGTTGTAGAGGGGTATTTGTTCCTTTGAGCAATACGAGAGCCGCCAGCCCAGCTACGGCAACCCCGCCGATAAATGCCATACTCTCACTCATCGCCTTTGCTCCTCGATCGCGACGTAACTATAATCATTTTTGACGGACTCACTCTCACACTCATAAATTATGCCTACTTGATTTCACATAATACTCAAACTATAAGCGACTGTATCAGCTAGTTTTTTTACATCATCATATCTGATGTTAATATTCAAGACCATAATGGTCAAATTGTCTACCAAGTAAGGCTAGAAAAACTACACTGTTATACTTTTTTAATCTACTTTCTCCGTCTAATCAAGGGGAGTATTTGTGCTGGTGTTGGTGGTCTTGATGGCTGCCTTGAGACTTTGGCAAAATTCGGCGATCGCCGAAAGTCCCTGCTCTGGTGTACCTTGGGCTAACCGTTTCACAAAAGCACTGCCCACGATCGCCGCATCTGCGCCCCATTCCTTTACCTGACGGGCTTGTGCGGCTTCAGAAATCCCAAAACCTACACCGATGGGTTTCTCAGTAACACCACGAATTTGTTTAAGTAAATCAGACACACGGTTTTCCAGTTGCGATCGCACCCCTGTTACCCCTGTGACGCTGACTAAATAAATAAATCCTTGGGAATCACGAGCGATCGCTTCTATCCGTTGGGCAGAACTGGTGGGAGCTACCAACAAGATTACGTCAATTCCCATCTCACTAGCTGCTTTGAGCAAGCCTGCTGCTTCCTCTAAGGGCAAATCAGGTATTACCAATCCTGCGACCCCAGCAGCAGCAATTTGCTGAAGAAATTTTTCAATCCCCCGGTGCAAAATTGAGTTGTAATAGATCAACAGGACAAGGGGCGATCGCAATTTGGGAGTAATCCCTTGCAGCATTTCTAGCACCTGCTCTAACTTCGTACCCCTTTGCAAAGCGCGGGTAGCAGCAGCTTGAATGACTGGCCCATCAGCCAGAGGATCGGAATAGGGTATACCCACTTCTATAATGTCGGCTCCACTACGATCTAGAACGTGCAAGGCTTTTGCTGTTGTTTCTAAATCTGGATCGCCAGCAGTGATAAACGGAATCAGAGCGCACTCACCATTGTGCCCAAGGGTTTCAAAGCAATCAGAAATTGCACTCATTTTAGTCAGTGGTCAGTGGTCATTGGTCATTAGTCATTGGTCATTAGTCATTAGTAAAGGACAAATGACTAATGACAAAGGACAAATAACAACTGACCAATGATAACTTTACACCTGAGATTGCTCTTCTTGTTCTATTTCGGTTTGAATTCGTGCTAGTTCTTCGGGAGTAAGCTCGTCTAGCCGCTTTTGCAGAAAGTCTTGCTCGTACTGTTCTCGCTGTTGGTGGTAGGTCATTTTTTGTCCCACCGCACGGAAAAAATAGGTGGCTAACCAACCAACTAACCCACTGACTAGTAAAACTTGGCTCCATATACCAGCTTTCTGATTATCTAAACCAACTAGCTGCAATCCCAAGTATGCCAAGCCGCCGGCAATAAAAACACCTAAGCCAATTCCAATAGCGTCAATCCGTCGCATGAGAGTTATGACCTACCAATCTCGTTAAACTTGAATTTGTCGCCGTTGGGGTCGAAAATTTGCAAACGGCGATAGAACCAACAAACCTGGAAAGAAGAAAAACACCAAAAAGTACATCAACAAACGCTCGATGGAGCTAGCTACATACCAACGCTGCTTCAGGTACAGCAAGACAGCAATGGGGATTACTAGAAGGTAAGCTCCAGCTAAAATCAGATACAGCAGGGCGACAATCATAACTTTATTTGTCTAAGCATCTGTTTTCCATCATAGGCTGAAGAGACAGACTCAGAGAAGTATAGTCATAATGCTTTCAACTTGAAGAATTCAGAAATGAGAATTCAGGAGCAAAGCCGGAGACGCTCCGCCTCCGGTCAGAACTTTCGTCGTGGGGGATTCAGACCCGCCACTACGAAAGTTGACCACGCTTATCGAACGCAAGTGCGTCTCGTAGACAGGACTTACGCAAGATGTGACCGAAAACCTTATTCTTGCGTAGCGATAGTTCATGAATTACCGCTACTTTCGTTATCTTTTGCGTAAGTCCTGGTAGAGAAGATTTAGTGGAGGTCTTAAACGCCGTTTATTCAGACACGACGCTCGAATACTCGCTCTAAGCGAAGCTATGCCGAAGGCGTTGCCTCTCGTTCGCGTTAGCGTCTCTGAAAGAGAAGAGAAGGCTTTACGCTGCGCTATCCGCTCTTTCGTTCAGAATTCAATTCTGAATCCTGGCGACTGACTCCTGAATTCTGTTTTGATAACTGCGCCAGAATTCCTCGAAACCGCTAACAAGCAGGCAAAAGCGCAGCTTTGGCGGGCTGGAGTACTTTTACTGTGGGCGATTCAACAGATTTCATGACAAAAGCTAATATCATGCTATTATGTGAATCCACTAGCAAACAAATGCTCTAGTCAGACAAAATCGAAAACTCATCCAGATTAATTACCAGAAAACCAAGAAGACTTGCAATTCTCTGAAGCGATCGCACAATCTGGAAAAAATATTTTTCAATCTAGTTGGACAAAAGACACAATTGATGGTGGAATAGATAAGAAGGTATTGCTACCTCTAAAAAATAACTAGTTACACTAGTTGCCAAACACCTTTGGGGGTGTGGCGGAATGGTAGACGCTACGGACTTAAATAATTGAGCCTTGAAGGAGAAATCCCTCAAGTGGAAGCTCTCAAACTCAGGGAAACCTAAATCTGGTAACAGACATGGCAATCCTGAGCCAAGCCGAAAAAGTCCTGAGTGCTGATTAGTGAGTGACGAGTAAACTAAAAACTCATAACTTCTAACTCATAGCTCATAACTATTCGGAAGGTGCAGAGACCCGACGGGAGCTACCCTAACGTAAAGTCGAGGGTAAAGGGAGAGTCCAATTCTCAAAACTTGAAGCGGCTGTTGCCATCAAGTAGCAGTGAAAATTGCGGGAGAATGAAAATCCGTTGACCGTAAAAGGTCGTGTGGGTTCAAGTCCCTCCACCCCCACTAAAAATTTAACAAAACAGAATTCAGGAGTCAGGAGCCAGAATTCAGAATTGAATTCTGTGCGACTGTTGAGGCAGCGTGGTCTTCTCCCAAAGGGAGAGGCTAGCGCCAAGGGGCTTTCCCCCATGAGCAACTGCCGTTAGCGCAGCGTAAAGCCTTCGGCATGGCTTCGCTTAGAGCGAGCCTGCGTACTCTTACAGAGAAGCAAGCTACGCGCAGCGTCTCGTAGAGAGCGTCACCCAAAGGGCGGATGAATAAATGGTGAAACACCACACCAAATTGAAAATTTGGTGGTCAACAAGAAAGTGGCGGGTCTGAATCCCCCACTTTCTTGTTCTGAATTCTGAATTCTGAATTCTGCATTCTTCTTCAAAATACCGAAAGGCTTCGATAGAAGGTATGGGCGGGTTATATCTAATCTATAGATAAACTCGCCCATATCCATATATGATATGTATAGTCTTTTCGAGTTATAAATAAGTAATTTCACTGAACTATTTGATGAAGAATTAAACAATTTATCTTTAATACTTTATTTATAGTCCTAGTTAATCAAATTTATGTAAAAAGATGACTGAATTTCTGAAGAATAGATTGATGCTCCTGTTCACCAAGGTTAAGCTGATAATAATATGAACAGGAAGCCTTTTTGTCCTGATAAGTGAAATGACAGCTAATCGTTTATCAATTAGTCAGGAAAATCCCGATTGTGTTACGTCTAACTCTAGACAATTAAATGTGCAAACTGCCCAAGAGGAGGTTTATAGCTTATTTGTGGAAATTGTCAATAAATTGCCACCAGAGGATGTCTTACGAGAATTCAAAGGTTTATTTATAGACGGTCTTGATTCTGAAGATTCCGATTATATACCTGGAATATATAGTGTTTTTTTAGATGATAACGAGGAGGAATTATACAATACAATTAAGCGGTGTTGCTACATCATAGTTAATAATTGGAAAACTAACCGAAAAGACAAATATATCCAAGACTTAGTTAATTTATTTGTTAATGAAAATCTGAAAATCAAAGACAATAATCCTCCAGTAGTAAAAACTTGTAAAATCTGGTTAGAGAAGTTTGTCAACAGCAAAGATTACAAGGATTTGAAATTATTTGCTACTAAATATGAAGAATCATCTAAAGGTCATTGGGCTAACCGCTACACTTCCTATTTATTGATTGATCAATCTGTTAATAATAAGAACCCTAAAGAGCAACAAGAGGCTGCTAGAAGGCTTTCTAAACAGATAAGAGACAAATTTAAGTTTGAACTAGCAATGTATATTGCTCGTTCTCAATCTGCTGTCTCAAGCACAACACGCTATAAAAATCCCAGTATTTTGGGAGACCAAGCTCTGCACTTAATAAAAGCAATTGTCTTAAAGAGAGGCGTATTTAGTCATGATAATATTGCCCATATATTTATCAAGCAAACTGAAAAGCAAACTCTGAAAGAATTTAAAATCAGCCTAGAAAAATATCTATTTTTTTCTGTAGAAAATCAACAATCAGTCGAGACTTGGCGGCAGCAGTTTGCACATAGTTTATCCTTATGGAAGACAGATTATAATCAAGAAATTATCACTAAAGAATTTTTCTTAAGAACTTGTAATCGAGTGATTGATTACTTGACAACAGAAAATGCTAAAGAGCCTTCACAATTATTTATCTTATTCATTAACCAAGGTCATGCTCTCACCTTAGTAATTATATTATTAAAGATTATTTTGATTTGTAAAAATTCTCGGAGACATTTAGAAACCCGGATTGCTCATTTGATTCGTTTTTACGAAAAATATTCGGAAGAAGAATGCAAAGGAGTCATAAATTTTATCGAGATTTTTAATATCACGTTCGCCATTTATGCAGAAAATGTAGAATATAACTTGATTAAGATAGAAGAAGAACAACAAAGCAGTAATCAGCAATTAAATCTGGATAGTTATCGGGTGTTTTCACAGATGAAAGTAGATAGACAAAAATGAGTTTTGCCTGATTCATGATTTTGCAAGGCGTTCATCTAAGCAAGCGAGAGCAGCACCCGCAGTTTCAGCTAGAATACTAATGAGGCGATATAGAGCGATCGCACTAAATACTAAGGCAGCTGGAAAGTGGTATCGTAAAAGTTCATATGCAGTCGCTTCAAACACACCTAACCCACCAGGCGCACCCGGTATAACAAATCCCAACAACCAAGCGCAACTAAAAGCCCCGAATAACAAAGGAATTTGATTCGCATTCAACGAACCCAAGGCAAACATAGTTAATATAAACCCAGTGGCGCGTAGTCCCATAAAGCCCACTTCTCCTAACAAAGGACGTAAAGGGTAGCTTATAAGACTGAAGGGAACAGTTGATTGAGTGGTAGCAGCAGACTTTTTTGCTTTTAATTTATACAAAAAACGAATAACGGGGTTCAAACACCACGGATGAATCGCACCAAGGACTACAGCTAAACTCAGAAATTGTAGTATTTGTATAACAACGGTAGTATTAGCTGCTGCAAATTGGTTACTGCATAAGACAATGATGATTAAAGCAGCCGCTAGCATGAGTAGCGGTTCCAGCAAAACGCTTAAGGTGGCTGCACCAGTAGGAATATTGGCATTTTTAGCAGCGACAATTCGCCCGTAGTGATGCCAGATATTACCTGGTAAATACTTTGCGATGTTCGTTTTTAGGTAAACTTGGATGAATTGAGGAGATGATACAGGTTGATTTAACTCTTGCAGAATCCAAGTCCAGATCCAGCCTGCCCAAGTATGAGCTAGTAAAGTTACCCCTGTAGCGATCGCCATAATTGCCCATCCTACATCATCAATGCGGATAGCAGTTACCTCAATCCAATTATCCTTTAGAGCTTTCCCTAAAAAAAACAGCGTTCCCCCCAAAATTATCCAGCGTAGAAATTGCTTCATGAATTTAGTCATTTAACGATGAGAGCAACAAGGGCTGAATACCTTAAATATTATGGAATATGAGCTATATATCGAAATATTTTGAGGTATCAAACAACTTAATGTAGTTCTTTTGACAACAATCATATTAACTTAGTTTATATCTCCCTAGAGTTAGATAAAAATATTATTTTTGTAGTAATTAAAATGTGACTTGCGCTAGATGTAAAACTTATTTCACTATTCATATCATGAAAAAGGTCATCTGTTAAGAAATTAGCAGGCTAAAACAAGTGAAAAAATATGCTGAATGTTCTAATTTTTCAGCAAAATTATCAGCTTATTAATAGTTTAGTAAGGAGGACTATGTGAACGCTCTAAAAAGAAGCTGTTGAAGAAGCTTCCGGCTTTTTGAAAAATAAGCCAGATGAAGCTCAAGCAAGACCTTAATTACAACCAAATATAGCAGTAGACAGATAAAACTCTTATTTTATCTGAATGCTTTGGATGTAAAATTAATTCCAAATGCCATCTTGGTTGAACTTTAACTTAGTCACAAAAATCCAAGGAGTTAGAAATATGAAAAAAGCAATGAATTGGCTGAAAAACATTCGTCCCTTGAAAGTTTTAACTGTTTTTTTAGCAGGAATTTTTCTATTTATGGCACAGGCTTGTGGTGCTCCAGGAGTAGCATCACAGCCACCACAACCTGGTGCTCAAGCACCTAATACCGAACGATACGATGCCACAAAAGATTATCCTCTGAATTCTCCTACTGGTGGAATAAATAACTTTAGTGATGTAGATCCCAGAGCGGGAGATGAAAAGGCAGTTAATGACAAAGCTGAGGCATTAGTGAAAAATGCTCAGAAGAATATTGACAACAAATCGGCGAGCAATCCAGGGGAATATATCCGTAATTTCAAGGAAGGTACACCCTTGGGTCAAAGAGGGAAAAATCTGGGTGATGATATCGGCAATTCAGTTAATGAATTGCGCGAAGGTGTTGTTAAGGGAACTCAGCGAGGAATTGAAAATATCAAGGGTAATACCCAGAATGCTGCCGAAGACGTGACGAAAAATGTTCAGCGTGGAGCTGAAGATGCTGGTAAAAATGTTAAGCGTACAGCCGACGATGCAGGCAATGCAGTGAAGAGGGCAGTTGATTGAAATTAAGGTGATGCGCGTTTAGATTGTACATTTTGATGTTGAGACTGTCCTTTGTCATTGGTCATCTGTCCTTTGAAAACAAATAACTAATGACAACCCTTACTCTTTTAATATACAACTTAAATGCGTAACAGCTTAGTCATTGAAGCTCTTGTAAAAATCTAAAAGCGCCCACAGATTAAACCAATTCGCAATTCGCAATTCGCTTTTTCCGTGTTGTAACGGGGATAAAGACAAGCAGCCCAACACTTGCGGCTTGATAGAAGCCGGGGATTTAAACCCCTACACTTTGTTAAAGTCTGGGACTACTAAAATAAAGCCTGCTTATGCAGGCTTTATTTTAGTTTTATGTGGGCAGGACTTAATATTATGTCCGCTTGATAGCTTATTAAACTCGAAGAACCCCACCCCCAACCCCCTCCCCGCAAGCAAGGAGGGGGCTATGATGTACCTCATGTGATTAGGAAACGCTATAGTCGAAAATGGGAAACGAAGACTTAAACTCCATTAATGAGTCTTTGATATCATGTCCAGTTAAAGACTTATCATTAAGACCGCAGGGGGGCAGAGGTGCAGAGGTGCAGAGGGGAGGGGTTTTTGGGCTTTCTGCATAGAGAAAGAAAATTATAACTAATTAGCCGGACATGATATGAACTCCATTAATGAGTCTTTTAGCTCCATTAATGAGTCTTTGAACTCCGTTAATGAGTCTTTTAGCTCCATTAATGAGCCTTTTAGCTCCATTAATGAGTCTTTTAGCTCTGTGAACGATTTTTTTGTGCTGTCGGTAATTGCCTACAACTGCGCTGTAGTAGAGTGTATCTAATTGATGGCGCTGTGAATAAAATCCTAATTTGTTCAGCTAATCCTCGAAATAGGGAAAAACTGCCCTTGGATGACGAAGCACAGAATTACCCAAGTTTTGTACAAAACTGACTCGCAACTAGACAAGCTTTTCCACTCAAAAAGCTGAAGGAAGACAAGGTTAATAGTAATGTTAAACTCACAGGCTAAACGCATCTTCATCAGCTACAAGCGTAATGCTAGCCCCGATGAATCGGTAGTGCTGCAAGTCTTCCAGGCGCTATCGCAGCAGCACAAAGTCTTTATCGACCAAACCATGTCTGTTGGCACACACTGGGCTGAACGTATTGAAGCAGAAATCCGCCAAGCTGATTTTCTAATTACTTTCCTTTCAGCTTTGTCAACCAGCAGCGAGATGGTGGTGGCAGAAATAGAGACAGCACACCACTTGGCAAAATCACAGTCAGGACGCCCGATAATTCTCCCAGTGCGTCTGGCCTATCAAGAATCGTTTGTGTATCCCTTGAGTGCTTACTTAAATGGGATTAATTGGGCGTTCTGGAAAGATGCAGAAGATACGCCACGCCTGATTGCAGAGTTGTTACAGGCTGTTTCTGGCGGTGCATTGGCTATTAGTGAAGAAAAATCGAAAGCAGATTTACTCCAGATAAGTCAGCCGTCACTCCTACCCCATCCCTTTCCTTCAGCACAGCCCGTCTCGCTGGAAATGCCGGAAGGGACAATGGAATCGCAATCTACTTTTTACGTGGAACGCTCATCTGATGCCCTTACTTTGCAAGCTATTGAGCGGCAGGGTGTGACAATTACAATTAAAGGCCCCCGGCAAATGGGCAAAAGTTCCTTGTTAATCCGCACAATTCATACTGCTGTGAATGCTCTGAAGCGGGTTGCTTTGCTGGATTTCCAATTGTTTGATAAAGCCGCCTTAACTAATGCTGACCTTTTCTTTCGCCAGTTCTGTACTTGGTTAACTGATGAACTGGAAATGACAGATAAAGTTGATGAGTATTGGAATATGCCTTTGGGCAATAGTCAGCGTTGCACTCGCTATGTTGGGCGCTATTTGCTCAAAGAGTTTGGCAACCCTATTGTCTTAGCAATGGATGAAGTTGAAAGGGTCTTTGATACTGATTTTCGCTCTGATTTCTTTGGAATGCTGCGAAGCTGGCACAACAGCCGCGCTACTACTCCTATCTGGAAGCAACTGGATTTAGCGTTGGTTACTTCCACCGAACCTTACCAGCTAATTGATAATCTCAACCAATCTCCCTTTAATGTTGGGCTAGTAATTGATTTAGAAGATTTTACAGCAGCACAGGTTGCTGACCTTAACCGCCGTCATGGTTCACCCCTCAACGCTAGCGAAGAAAAGCAATTAATCGCGTTGCTAGGTGGACATCCTTATTTAGTACGCCTTGCACTTTATTTAGTTGCTAGCGATCGCCTCCATCCTACCGCACTATTTGCTAATGCGATCGCTGATAATGGCCCCTTTGGCAATCATCTACGTAACCACCTCTTCCGGCTGCATAACAAACAGGAGTTGGTTCAGGGTATGTTCCAAGTAATTCGCCAGAATACCTGTGAAGATGAGCGCATTTTCTTCCGCTTGCGGGGTGCAGGTTTAGTACGCCGGGAAGGGCGTGTAGTGTTTCCCCGTTGTCAACTTTACACTGATTATTTCCGGGAGCATCTGCGTGGCTAATCCAAGCATTTACACCGTAGGCGGCACGGTACAGGCTGGCGGTGGCATTTACATTCCCCGTCAAGCTGATGAAGAATTGCTCCGTTTATGTCGGTCAGCAACTTTTGCTTATGTCCTCACGCCGCGCCAAATGGGTAAATCTAGCTTGATGGTACGCACGGCGCAAACGCTAACGGACGAGGGAATTCGCTCGGTAATTGTTGACCTTCAAGAATTGGGGGCAAATGTCACAGCCGAACAGTGGTATTTTGGCTTTTTGGTTAAGCTAGATGACCAACTTACGTTTAATACAGATGTGGTGAGTTGGTGGCAAGAACACCAGCATCTAGGAGTATCGCAACGGCTAACACAGTTTTTTGAGAGAGTTTTGCTGGCTGAAGTTGAGGGGCAAGTTGTGATTTTTGTCGATGAAATTGACTCTACCCTCAGCCTAGATTTTACCGATGATTTTTTTATTGCAATTCGTTATCTCTATGTTGCCCGTGCGACTAATCCTGAATTTGGGCGGCTTTCTTTTGTCTTAATGGGGGTAGCGACTCCCGGCGATTTAATCAGCGATGCCAAGCGCACACCGTTTAATATTGGACAGCGTGTAGATTTAACTGATTTTACCTTTGAGGAAGCTTTACCCTTGGCTGAGGGATTGGCATTACCCAGCGATGAGGCCAACCAGATATTACGCTGGGTGTTGAAGTGGACGGGGGGACATCCTTATTTAACACAGCGTCTTTGTGGTGCTTTGGTTGGTTCGATCCCCCCAACCCCCCTTAAAAAGGGGGGCAAGAGGGTTCCCCCCTTTTTAAGGGGGGCTAGGGGGGATCAAGTTTTATCCGCAGCCGATGTAGACAAGATAGTTAGCAGCACATTTTTTGGCGCGATGAGTGAGCAAGATAATAACTTGCAGTTTGTGCGGGATATGTTGACTAAACGCTCACCAGACCCGGAGGTTTTGACTATTTACCGCCAGATTCGCTACGGTAAGCGGGCGATTGTGGATGAGGAGCAGTCTCTAGCTAAATCTCATTTGAAGCTATCGGGGGTGGTGCGGCGGGAAAATAATGTTTTGCGGGTGCGGAATCAAATCTATCGGCAAGTCTTTGATTACAAATGGATTAATAAACATTTGCCGTTTAACTTGCGGGATAGGTGGGAACAGCTTAAACCTGCACTGCCTTATGTGGCGATACTGATAGTGTTTTCGGTTTTAATGACGGGAGTGGCTGTGTATGTGAATAGCGAACGTTTGATTGCCCAAGATGCCCGCAATAGAGAAGAACAACAGCGTCAAGAAGCAGAAAATCAACGCAATGAAGCAAAGCGTCAAGCTAAAAATGCGCGAACACAGCAGAAAAAAGCAGAGGAACAAAGCCGGGAGGCAGAAAAGCAAAAGCGCATTGCTAATCAGGAGAGTGAAAGAGCTAAAAAAGGAGAGGAGCAAGCAAAGTCAGCACAACAATTAGCTGAAGAAAGGGGAAAAAAGTTAGCAAATGCACTTGATAAAACCAAAGCAGCTGAACAATTAGCCAAGGACAGACAAGCAGAAGCCGAAAGACAGCGAAACATTGCCCAAAATCAACAACAGCAAGCAAATATCGCCAAAGCAGATGCAGATAAACGCCGAATAAATGCCGAAATTGTTACCGATAGCTTAAAGTCACAGAAACTGATGGGATTAAATTTAGAACTTGATGCTTTAGTAGCAGGCTTGAAGGTAGGAAAACGACTTAAAACACTAAATAAAAATGTAGAACCAGAGACCCACATTTTGGCAGTAGCAACACTCCAGCAGGTGCTTTATGGAATCAAGGAACGTAATCGGCTAGAAGGTCATAGCAGTTCGGTTAATGGCGTGGCATTTAGCCCCGACGGTCAAACCATTGCCTCTGCCAGTAGTGACAAGACGGTGAAGTTGTGGAATCGCAACGGGCAACTCCTGCAAACTCTCCAAGGTCATAGCGATTGGGTTAATAGTGTGGCATTTAGTCCCGACAGTCAAACCATTGCCTCTGCCAGTCGTGACAAGACGGTGAAGCTGTGGAATCGTAACGGGCAACTGTTACATACTCTCCAAGCTCATAGCAATCCGGTTTGGGGCGTGGCATTTAGTCCCGACGGTCAAACCATTGCCTCTGCCAGTCGTGACAAGACGGTGAAGCTGTGGAATCGCAACGGGCAACTCCTGCAAACTCTCCAAGGTCATAGCAGTTCGGTTAATGGCGTGGCATTTAGCCCCGACGGTCAAACCATTGCCTCTGTCAGTGATGACAACACGGTGAAGCTGTGGAATCGCAACGGGCAACTATTACAAACTCTCCAAGGTCATAGCAATTCGGTTTTTGACGTGGCATTTAGCCCCGACGGTCAAACCATTGCCTCTGCAAGTTATGACAACACGGTGAAGCTGTGGAATCGCAACGGGCAACTCCTGCAAACTCTCCAAGGTCATAGCGGTTCGGTTTTGGGCGTGGCATTTAGCCCCGACGGTCAAACCATTGCCTCTGCCAGTCGTGACAAGACGGTGAAGCTGTGGAATCGCAACGGGCAACTCCTGCAAACTCTCCAAGGTCATAGCGGTTCGGTTTTGGGCGTGGCATTTAGCCCCGACGGTCAAACCATTGCCTCTGCAAGTTATGACAACACGGTGAAGCTGTGGAATCGCAACGGGCAACTCCTGCAAACTCTCCAAGGTCATAGCGGTTCGGTTTTGGGCGTGGCATTTAGCCCCGACGGTCAAACCATTGCCTCTGCCAGTCGTGACAAGACGGTGAAGCTGTGGAATCGCAAGAGACAACTCCTGCAAACTCTCCAAGGTCATAGCAATTCGGTTTGGGGCGTGGCATTTAGCCCCGACGGTCAAACCATTGCCTCTGCCAGTAGTGACAAGACGGTGAAGCTGTGGAATCGCAAGAGACAACTCCTGCAAACTCTCCAAGGTCATAGCAATTCGGTTTGGGGCGTGGCATTTAGCCCCGACGGTCAAACCATTGCCTCTGCCAGTAGTGACAAGACGGTGAAGTTGTGGAATCGCAACGGGCAACTCCTGCAAACTCTCCAAGGTCATAGCAGTTCGGTTAATGGCGTGGCATTTAGCCCCGACGGTCAAACCATTGCCTCTGCCAGTAGTGACAAGACGGTGAAGTTGTGGAATCGCAACGGGCAACTCCTGCAAACTCTCCAAGGTCATAGCAGTTCGGTTTTTGACGTGGCATTTAGCCCCGACGGTCAAACCATTGCCTCTGCCAGTGGTGATAACACGGTGAAGCTGTGGAATCGCAAGGGACAACTGTTACATACTCTCCAAGGTCATAGCGATTCGGTTAATGGCGTGGCATTTAGTCCCGACGGTCAAACCATTGCCTCTGCCAGTAGTGACAACACGGTGAAGCTGTGGAATCGCAACGGGGAACTCCTGCAAACTCTCCAAGGTCATAGCGATTCGGTTAATGATGTGGCATTTAGCCCCGACGGTCAAACCATTGCCTCTGCCAGTGGTGATAACACGGTGAAACTGTGGAATCTCAATTTGGATGTGGATGATTTAATGGTTAAAGGTTGTGCTTGGGTGGGCGATTATCTGCAAAATAACCTCAATGTGAGCCAGAACGATCGCCATCTATGTGATGATATTGGCACACGCAGGTGATACCATTTTAGATTTTGGATTTTAGATTTTGGATTGGGAATTGCCTTGGTGCGTCTGGCTTGGTGTGAATCCATCTGTCGCAATCATTTTTCAAATTGGTATAGCTAAGTAGATAAACAAAAATATTTACAGCCATTGCGATTGCCATGCTTCGCTCGCAATGATAACTAATTACCTCAACTTGGGATAATGTGAGCCTGTATAATTTTATGATAATGGTGCGTCACCGAATAGCCTGTCGTAGCGATTGCTCTTGCTTTAATTTCAGAAACTGCGATCACTTTTGCTGTAATCTGAGGAAGTGCGATCGCTCTTACATTACTAACCTTGATTTTGCGCTAACCAAGCTTCTAAATCGGTTAAACCCGAAAAATCAAGTAAAGCCTCTGCTAAATCATCCAACTGTGTTGAGTCTAAAGCTTGAATTTCCAATAACTGTGCAGGTGGAACAGTTCCAACTTTACGGCGAAGTAGTCGTATAACAATCGATAAAGCTTTTTCCTGCTGGATATCCTGATAAATTACAGACTCGTGCATAGCATCACTAACCTTGATTTTGCGCTAACCAAGCTTCTAAATCTGTTAAACCCGAAAAATCAAGTAAAGCCTCAGCTAAATCATCCAACTGTGTTGAGTCTAAAGCTTGTATTTTCAATAACTGTGCAGGTGGAACAGTTCCGACTTGACGACGAAGTTGTCGCATAACAATCGATAAAGCTCCTTCCTGCAAAATATCCTGATAAATTACAGACTCGCGCATAGCATCACTAACCTTGATTTTGCGCTAACCAAGCTTCTAAATCGGTTAAACCCGAAAAATCAAGTAAAGCCTCAGCTAAATCATCCAACTGTGTTGAGTCTAAAGCTTGTATTTTCAATAACTGTGCAGGTGGAACAGTTCCGACTTGACGACGAAGTTGTCGCATAACAATCGATAAAGCTCCTTCCTGCAAAATATCCTGATAAATTACAGACTCGCGCATAGGATCACTCCGTAATAACCTTTTAATCAGTTCCTTGTTTAATACTAGCCCAGCTAATACTGCTGTTGACGCAGCAATATTACTTTGTGTTCGGGTATCGTTTATTTGCTCAATAGCTTCTGCAACCTGTTGTAGTGTTCGCGTTTTATCCTCAGTTTGACTGAGGGTTGCGAACGGTAACAAACCAGGAGTATTCAAAAATATCTCGCTGGGTTGTTCCCAAAGACGAATAACGCCGAATTCATGACGGGTATTTTCTAAGACAAAAGCTGTTTGCTGGACTAATTCGGATGTGGTAGGTTGCAGGTAAATTACAACTTGATGCATCCGCTTTTGGGGAAATCTGCGATACACCCTTAACCGATAATCAGTCATCCGAAAGGGAATTTCGGCTTTTGCTTCGGTTTGAAATTCGATATGCAGAACAATTTCATCTGACTGTAACAGAATTAACGCATCTGCTCGAATCGGTTCGAGGGATAATTCTGATGGACTGAGTTGGGTAAGTGCAATAGATTCGCCAAGTAACCAAGTGGCGAAATCGGCTGAAAATGACTCTGCTAAAAAGCGACAGACGTTATCAAACATAAATGGGTATTATATCAGAGAGGTTTTGTCTCTCATTTGTCATTTGTCATTGGTCATTCTCCTTGTTCCCTTGTCCCCATTTCCTTTTCACATTGGTATAATATGGTATTGATGCTCTGATGCAAAGAGATTTTAGTAATGAGCAATGTCTACGACGGGCTACGCCTACGCCCGAAGTTGAGATAAAGCGATCGCTTCTATAATTTCAGATAATGGTGCGTCACCGAATAGCCCATCGTAGCGATCGCTCTTGCTGTCATCTCAGAAACTGCGATCGCTTGTATGATTTGTGATAATGGTGCGATGTCTACGACGGGTTACGCCTACGCACTATCATTTGCTAGACACAAGGAACAAGCAAAGCTTTATAACAAAAATCATGAGTTTGTTAATGAAAATCATGAGTTTGTTAATGAAAATCATGAGTTTGTCAATGAAAATCACGATTTTGTCAATGAAAATCATGAGTTTGTCAATGAAAATCATGAGTTTGTTAATGAAAATCACGATTTTGTCAATGAAAATCATGATTTTGGTGACGACAGCTTATATATTTACGTGCCGCAGCTACGCCCGTCGTAGACATCGCTTTTGCTGTAATCTGAGAAAGTGCGTTACCGAACAGCTCGTCATAAACATCGCTCATTCACCACCAACACTACAAATACTTCTGCAACAATAACCCTAACTTTTCCTTCGTTGCGGCTGGTGCTTTATCCAACTGAGTCAAAATCGCATGTTGCAACGCCGAATGCGCCTCACTGGTTGGTGGATTTTCACTCAAGCGCCGCACAGTTTCTTGAATCACCCTTTGAGCATTCACCGCATTCCGCAGCAAATTGCCAATTACTATCTCCACTGTCACAGTGTCATGACCTGGATGCCAACAATCGTAATCTGTCACCAGTGCTAAAGTTGAGTATGCAATTTCCGCTTCCCTTGCCAACTTCGCCTCTGGTAAATTCGTCATGCCAATGATTGTTGCACCCCAACTGCGGTAAAGATGCGATTCTGCCTTCGTGGAAAAAGCTGGCCCTTCCATGCACACATAAGTGCCACCGCGATGGAGAGTAACTTCTGGTAAATTGAGAGATGCGATCGCATCTGCCAACACAGTCGCCAAATTCTGACAAATCGGATCGCCAAAGGCAATGTGAGCCACAATTCCCTCACCAAAAAACGTTGAAATCCGATTTTTCGTTCTGTCGATAAACTGATCTGGCACTACCATATCCAGTGGTTTCGCTTCTTCCTTCAAGGAACCCACAGCACTAGCTGAAATTAAATACTTCACACCCAATTGCTTCATTGCATAGATATTAGCGCGAAACGGTAACTCCGAGGGTAAAAGCGTGTGATTGCGGCCATGACGCGCTAAAAAAGCTACCCGTGTACCATCCAAAGTTCCCAGAATCAAAGCATCAGATGGTGAACCAAAAGGAGTCTCGACTCGCACTTCTTCGACATCTTTGAGCGCATCCATTTTGTAAAGACCGCTACCACCTATAATCCCAATACTAGCTTGAGCCATGATTCTGAACCTGTTCTTTACCGATCTGCTCAGTTATTTTATCGAAAAGGGGAGTAGCAGAAAACAAAGCGATGTCTACAATGAACTATGCGTAGGCGTAGCCCGTCGTAGACATCGCATTTCGTGTCGCTAACACTATTGAATTATTACCGATTAATTGTTTGTTTAGGTGCAGATAGAAGCGATTGCCCAGTTATTCGAGGGTTAATTAATAATTTTTAGCAATCAAATTTACGATAATTTTTGGAGATTAAATGGTTATGATTAGCCCTGAAGTTAATCGTCACCATAATGTGTAATCAATCCTTCATGTATACAAATGTTAAGTAGACGCACTCCTACGCAGGGAAACAAAGCAAGCGTTATACTTTTGGGAAAAGACTTGTTTTAACCCCTGCTTTTAACATTTTCATAAATCAATGACTCTCAATTTTCGCTTTGCGGTAGTCAGCGACTTACACCTGGCACTTCCTCACACAATCTGGGATCATCCCAGCCGATTTCATCTGGTGGAAGTAAGTATCTCAGCATTTAAAAGTGTACTAGAACATTTAACACAACTTGATTTAGATTTCTTGTTGTTGCCAGGAGATTTAACCCAGCACGGCGAACCAGAGAACCACGCCTGGTTACAACAATGTTTAGCCCAGCTACCTTTTCCCGTTTATGTTATTCCTGGTAATCATGACGTTCCTGTGCTGTTGGGCGATCGGCAATCAATTGCTTTTGCAGATTTTCCCTACTATTACACGAAGTTTGGCTACGAAGATCCACAACAGATTTACTACATTCGTCAATTACTGCCTGGAGTTAAGCTGATTGGACTAAATTCTAACTCCTTTAATGACCAGGGAGAACAAGTGGGGTGTTTGGATGCCAAACAGCTACGGTGGTTAGAAGAGGTGCTGGCGGCATCTGGTGATGACTTAGTTTTGGTGATGGTGCATCATAATGTGGTAGAGCATTTGCCCAATCAATCGAACCATCCACTGGCACATCGCTATATGTTGTCCAATTCAGCAGAACTATTGCAGCTGCTGAGACGCTACGGAGTCAAGCTAGTATTTACCGGGCATTTGCACGTTCAGGATATTGCTTACTCAGACGGAGTATATGATATTACCACTGGCTCTTTAGTTAGCTATCCTCATCCTTACCGAGTGCTACAGTTTCATCGAGATAACCAAGGTAAAGAATCGTTGCAAATTTTATCCCATCGCGTAGAGTCAGTGCCTGAGTTCCCCGACTTGCAACAGTCATCAAGGCAGTGGATGGGCGATCGCTCTTTCCCTTTTTTAATCAAACTATTAACTCACTCTCCATTAAACTTACCATTATCACAAGCAAAAGAATTAGCTCCTAGTTTGCGCGACTTCTGGGCAACTATTGCCGATGGGGATGCGGTGTTAGATTACCCTCATTTTCCCCCAGAAGTGCGGCGCTACATTCAGACATATAGTGCATCACAGTCTAACTCAGTGATCGCCACTGCTGGAAGTTTGACGATGATTGATAATAACAGCACACTGTTGCTGAATAAGAGTTAGGAGTTAGAACAAGATTAAACACTCATCACTCATCACTCAGCACTCAGCACTCAGCACTCAGCACTCATTACTGATTTTGGCGACAAATTCCAAATGCTGAAGTGTAGGCGTGTAAAAAGGTTCTGCCACCAACAGGGCCGATTTCACCGCCACAGAAAAAGCCACCTACAGGAATATCGTTAAGATAGCGCTGAAATAGTTCAGAATCGAAGTTAGGTTTACCATAGAGTCCTTCACCTCGTCCCACACAGGAAAACATCAAAGCCGCTACAGCCGAGGGTTCAGATTCTCGTTGGTGTTGATAACTTTGGAGGAGTAATTCGAGGTCTTCAGCAGAGGCTTGGGCATCGCGGAGATGGAATTGCAGCCTTTGACCGGGACGGACGCGATCGCCAATTGCGATCGCCCCAGCATTTGGATCGACTCCAAGAATACCACGAATTAAAAAGTCTCCTTGCTGCAAAGCCAGCTTAAATTCATCCATTGCCACACCAACAAACAGAGAATGCTGTGCTAAAATCCGTTCTTGTTCGCTGAGACTAGCAATCAAATCTCGCAACACCACTAGAGGCACTTTATCATCTAACTCTAGGATGATATTGCGATCGGCTTTTGTAACTTGCAATGGCTTGCCAATCGGTCGGCATCCTTGGGCTACAATCGTTTCCAAAACAATATTGCCAGTCAAAGCTATACCAACAGTGCCCTCACGATATAAGTTTTGCTGTTCCTCACCGTTAGTATCGTTACAAAAAAGGGCAACACGACCACCCATACCTCCACCACTAGCCTGTCCCCCCACGATCGTCGATCCTGGATAAGCAAAATCCAGCCCTTGCAACAAATTGTTGATTCCAGAAGCGAAAGAACTAGACAGTAAGATGAACTGCGGTTTCGGTGATGGTGGCACACCGATCAAATCAAGCCAAGCATCTGGCGAACTGTCTAAGTCAGGTAATTCTTCAGCAACAATATGAAAAACTTGAATCTTTACTCCTGGAAGGTGTGCTAAAGTCAAGCTAATAGCTGGTTCAGCTTCCAATTCTTGGGTTTCTCCGCTAACTGTCGTCCCAATTACACCACCACCACTACAGCCAATTAGCACGGGCACAGAAAGTTTTTCAGCTAACAAGGGTAACAGTCGGGAATACTCACTCGTAAAAGCAGACGAAATGAATACCAGTCCTAGATCCGCAGGTGCTGTTAACGACGAAACAGCTCGTTCTACCACATCTGTAACAGCGGCTTCCAGAGAATGACGGGTTGATAGGGCATTTGCCCACTGCATTTGGTCTGCCATGAGTTTTGAGCTTCTTTCTCTTTTTAGGCTAGTAGATTTTGACTTTTTATTTTAGGAAGAATTGCATCTTACAAGAATTGATGCCAGCCCTTTGTCTCCTCCATCCCAAGAAGCTGGAGTTGTCACTCCCTAATATAGGCATCTAAATATATTGTATGATTATTTATCTATGCTACTAATTCCACAAAATCTTAAAAAATAAAGGTAAATGCATTGTATAGATAGGGTAGCTTGCTGTATTGGTTATAAATCAATAGGCCAATAGGCTAAAAAACTAACTTACCATCGGCTAAATGGTTAGAATGGTTAGTAATCAAGCGAAAAACTGCCATTTCTGAACATTTTCTATACTAGTATTAACAACACACAACGAGATTAAAGAAATGACCAACATCCAAGAAACAGCAAAAAGAGACATCCAAGAGCAAATCCAAGAAGAAGTGGAACAAGCGCGTACTGTCTGTGATATTAACGGTAGCAACTCACCAGAGTGTGCTGCTGCTTGGGATGCAGTAGAAGAATTACAAGCCGAAGCTTCGCACAAACGCCAAAGCAAGGCAAAAAATTCTTTAGAACAGTATTGTGATGACAACCCAGATGCCATTGAATGCCGGGTTTACGACGACTAGAAATTGAGGTAACTAGATTTTCTGTTGTTTGATCGGCAAACAACCAGCATTGACTAAAGAAGACGCCCAGAGTAGAGGACGTGGAAACTCACCGATGTCCTCCACTCGCAAGCGTTTCATTTAAAGCCCCCGATTTTAGTCGTGGAAACAAAAAATAAATTCCTTATTTGAATCAATAGGCTTCTTCCAAAGGGATAAGCTACGATTTTCATAAATTAAACAACAAATTAATTGTTAGTAGGGGCGTACAGATGTACGCCCCTATAAATTTTTTGTAATACTCGTGACTTCTAGTCATACGAGGTTCAATAAACTATTATCAAGAAGAATATTTAGCAGTCTACAATCAGGTAGTGGTATAAAATCCAACTTGATTTATTCGGACTCCTGACTTCTTATTTATCTATTGTTTGAGAAAAAATATGGACTATAATATTTGGTTTCGACCTTTTGTCTGGATTGATTACCGACTGGCAGTATTATTCCTGGTAATTATTCCGCTAATTCTTCTAATTTGGGCATTTGTACAAAAAGCGGAAAGCATACAACGCTTATTGGCTATATACTGGCGAGTGTCAAGCTTGGTGGCAATCACAATTTACTTAATGATTGCCCAGTATCCAGTTAGCTTTATCTCTGGGTTGATGGCTCAAATTTTGATCCCGATTTCGTTGTGGTTCTGGGTGGATATCAACGATGAAATTGAGTATCAAACCAGTGGATCTTTGAAATTGATTTTTACTTCTTGGCGCTGGGCGACAACTGTTTATTGTTTTTTGGGTACACTAGCCTTTATCCCTTTTTTGGGTTGTGCTTTTTCTGCCAATATGCTGAAAACTCCCTATTGTCGTGTATGGTTCGAGGCTCCGTTACTATTCAAAGAATATTTCCATGCTAATAGCAAGGCTGAGTTTTTAGGTTTTCTCGGCATAACTAGTTTAGTAATTTATGTGCTTTACTTAAGTTATTTTGTTCTGATTAAGCTAGGCAAACAGGGACGTTCAGCCACACCACAGTAAACATAGTTGCGCCACCGTACCCCTACTTTTAAAAAAATGAATTCCATTGGTAAGCGACTGGAACAATACACCATTAAACGCCCCCAAGAAGTCCTAATTGTAACGGTGGAAATTGCCGATGAGCAAGATACAATTGCTATTTTCAAAGGCTTTTCCAGTTCTTTAATGCGCCCTACAGCATTTGATGCAGATGTACCAGTTCTACCAGATGAGGCAAACATCCTCAACATTGACCGAGTAGCCAGTCCTTACAATCCTGAAGCACCTCGTTATATTCAACAAGGAATTTCTTGGGAAGCTATGGAAGCTCTATTATTAGAAGTAGGTGTTTGACTAATTACTAATTCGTAATTCGGAATTTTGCTGTAATTAACTAAAATGCCTACTGCTGCTCAAGTAGCAAGTTTGTATCGTATTAGCTATCAACTGACGTATATCATGCTTCAGCCCATATACCTCATTTGCGTTGATAATCGGACTCGTAATATATACATCCTTGCTGGGTATGACGAAGAGATTGAATTCCAAATTTTACTCAACGGAGAGTTGTCTGATGAGCCGAATTAATTACGATTCAATGTCTGATATTGAATTGAAACAGTATTTTCTCAAGCATCGTGGAGATCAAGCTGCTTTTCAAGCATACTTGGACAGGATTAATCAGCGTCCGCGTAGGATTGTTGCAAGCCCCAACGATCCCGATTTTGATGAGAAGGTTCAAGCAGCGATTTGCCAAAAGTTAGAAGCAGCAAGAAGCAGTAGTCAGCAAACTAATACTGGGTTTGAGCCAACTGACCAAGAGTGATCTGTGAGAGCCAAAGAAAGGTTATCTTCTTTTTGATGAATTACCATAATCTCAATAAAGACCTAAACAATCGCATTAAGCCCCGATTATTGATAATAAATTAGGCGTAGGCGTAGCCCGTCGTAGACATCGCTATTAGCCTGTAGAAATCAACCGAACTATAAATCCCTATTCCCTCGTTAACACATTAAATGTACGTTTTGTCAATCCAATTTGAGATGCGCTTACCCTGTCAAAGCAATGAATTGGAAGGCGTTCATGACACTATCGATTATGGCTGAAGCTGCTCCTCTAAAATCGAATGAGGATGATGTAGTTCTCGTCGGTAAAACCCGCGTCACATTGGACACTGTGGTTGCTGTCTTTAAGCAAGGCGCAACAGCAGAGGAAATTGTTTATCGCTATCCATCGCTGAATTTGGCTGACGTTTACGCTACGATCGCCTTCTACCTCAATCATCAATCGGAAGTAGAAGCCTACTTGCAACAGCGACAGCAGCAATCACAAGAGATTCGGGCAATAAATCAAGGGAATTTTGACCCACAAGGCTTACGCGATCGCTTGCTTGCCCGCAAAGCAGCACAGGAAGCATGTTAAAATTCCTTGCGGATGAAAATTTCGATAATACCGTTGTTAGAGGATTATTCCGCCGTAGCCCAGAAATCGACATCGTTCGTGTACAAGACGTTGGGTTATCAGGCAAAGATGATCCAACTATCCTGGATTGGGCAGCCCAAGAAGGATGTATCCTGCTTACCCATGACGTTTCTACAATTACTCGCTATGCATACGATCGAGTTAGACAAGGTCAGACCATGCCGGGAGTTATCGAAATCAGCCTAGATGCATCGGTCGGACGGGTCATTGAAGATATTCTTGTACTTGTAAAGTGTAGCCAGGAGGGAGAATTAGAAGGTCAAGTTCAGTATTTACCCTGGTAAAGCGGTCTAACAAAGCGATGAAGCGGACACCAAAAGCCGTTGGTGTGGATGCAAAGAATATCTGCTGCTGATTATCTTATACCAATTCGCAATTCGCAATTCGCAATGACGCTCGCGGACTCGCTAACGCTGCGCTAACGCAATTAAGAAACCTAGATGGAGTAAGACTTTGGTGATTAATATCTGTTGCCTCATTTTGGAGAATTGGTATTAGCCGTTATCCTGAAGAAAGCAAGCTATCTGAAACTGTCTTTATTTTTGAAGAATTATTTTGACTTTTGAATTTAAAAAATGTCCCGTTCTGGATACACACTTCCCGTCTTTGCCTGCGCTGCTGCTGTTGCAGCTTTACATTGGTTACACGATCGCCAACCTCTAACTTTAGCATCTATAGATTTGATTGAACCCGCTCAAATTGCCGAAATCCCCATTGAACAGGTAGCAGGATTATCTGAGAATACAGCTTTAGCAATAACTCGTAGCGATCCTGGTGATAATCTTGACCTGACCAAAAATACACCGATTTGGGCATTGGTAGAGTTGAGAAGAGGGGATGACGGGGATGAGGGGGATAAGGGAGAGGGGGAGGCAATAACTATTAAAGGTGGGGAAGGGATTGGCAGACAGGTTAATGCTGATGACAAGCCTGCTATTTATGCTTATGCTCAAAGGCTGTTGCAAGAGAATTTGCAACGGATGCTAGCGCCAGGGGAAAAAATCACGGTGACGATTATTCTACCTGAAGGGCGATCGCTTGCTGTTAGAACTTCCAATTCTGCCTTTGGTGTGGTTGAAGGACTTTCCCTTTTAGGCACAACTGGCATTTCTCAACCTTTGAGTACACCAGATCAGCTTGCAGTTTTTCGAGCGGAATTACAAAATAAAGCCAGTCGTTTTGAGAGTTTAGTATTTTGTATCGGCGAGAATGGCCTAGATTTGGCGCGTAAACTAGGGATTAATCCTGAACAATTGGTTAAAACTGCTAACTGGCTTGGCCCAATGTTAATAGAAGCTGATGTGCTGGGTGTAAAAGAAATCTTATTATTTGGCTATCACGGTAAGCTGATGAAACTGGCAGGAGGAATTTTTCACACCCATCACTACTTGGCTGATGGACGCAGGGAAATTTTAGCAGCCCACTGTGCGATCGCAGGTTTAAAATTACCAGATATCCAAGCTGTGTTTAACAGTGCAACTGCTGAAGCAGCACTAACACACCTAAAATCCATAGATACTGCAACTGGTAGTGATTGGGTAAATCAAGTTTACAGTGCGATCGCCGAAACTATCGATGTACGTTCTCAAGAATACATCCAAAACCATAGGGAAAGCAGCACAAGAGTAACAATCTGTGGCTCTATCCTCTTTGATCGCGATCGCAAAATTATCGTGAAGAGTAAAACTGCTGGTCTGTTGATGGGAAAATTATGTTAATTTATTATGAATAATCGTAAACAATTCAAATAAATAATCTTCTAAGTAACCACTCTCGGGTAAGTTTATCGTTTTAATACCATCTCCAAATCAGAAACTCGACAAACGCATATAACCTTGCGTTTGTAAAGATTCTCTATACCATTATCAACCTGCCCAGGCTGGATAATAGCATCATCATAGACCACAAAGCATCTATCCTTAACAGACATAACACTCCCGTCATGAACACAGCGGTGACTCTACCAACAGAACAAGCGCCCCAAACATTAGAAAATTTTGGGAGACTTGATCGCCAATTGATTGTAATTCTGGACTTTGGCTCTCAATATTCTGAGCTGATTGCCCGTCGCATCCGCGAGACTCAAGTATACTCTGAAGTTTTGTCTTATCGCACTACTTCTGAACAATTGCGCCAACTCAATCCTAAAGGAATCATTCTTTCTGGTGGGCCGAGTTCGGTTTATGGTGATAACGCTCCCCATTGTGACCCAGAAATCTGGAATTTGGGAATACCCATTTTGGGTGTTTGCTATGGGATGCAGCTAATGGTGAACCAACTTGGTGGGGAAGTGGCAAAGGCCGATCGAGGTGAATACGGCAAAGCCTCATTATATATTGATGATCCCACAGATTTGCTTACTAATGTTGAAGATGGTACTACGATGTGGATGAGTCATGGAGACTCAGTTATCCAAATGCCATCAGGGTTTGAATTGCTGGCACATACAGAAAATACTCCCTGTGCTGCGATCGCTGACCACGAAAGGAAGCTTTACGGCGTTCAGTTCCATCCAGAGGTGGTGCATTCTCTTGGTGGCATAGCATTAATCCGTAATTTTGTCTACCATATCTGCGATTGCGAACCTACTTGGACAACAGCAGCTTTTGTTGAAGAGGCAATTCGAGAAATTCGCGCCAGAGTTGGCGAGAAGCGGGTGCTGTTAGCACTGTCTGGGGGAGTGGATTCTTCTACCCTGGCTTTCTTGCTATACAAAGCAATTGGCGAGCAACTGACTTGTGTGTTTATCGATCAAGGCTTTATGCGAAAGTATGAGCCAGAGCGATTGGTAAAGCTATTCCAAGAGCAGTTTCACATTCCTGTAGAGTATGTTAAAGCCCGCGATCGCTTTTTGGCTAAAGTTGCTGGGATCACAGATCCTGAAGAAAAACGCCGCCGCATCGGACACGAATTTATCAGTGTATTTGAGGAAACATCCAAGCGCCTCGGTCACTTTGATTATCTGGCTCAAGGCACTCTTTATCCAGATGTGATCGAATCTGCGGATACCAACGTTGATCCTCAAACTGGTGAACGGGTAGCGGTGAAAATTAAGAGTCATCATAATGTTGGCGGTTTGCCCAAAGACCTAAGATTTAAATTGGTGGAACCACTACGGAAACTATTTAAAGATGAAGTCCGCAAAGTTGGGCGTTCCATTGGTTTACCAGAAGAAATTGTCCAACGGCAACCTTTTCCTGGGCCTGGTTTAGCAATTCGCATTTTGGGGGAAGTTACATCTGAGCGGTTAAACATTTTGCGCGATGCCGATTTGATTGTGCGGCAAGAAATTAACCAACGCGGTCTGTATCATGATTTCTGGCAAGCATTTGCTGTATTGCTGCCGATTCGTAGTGTTGGCGTTATGGGAGATCAACGTACTTACGCCTACCCGATTGTTTTGCGGATTGTTACCAGTGAAGATGGCATGACTGCTGATTGGGCGAGAGTGCCTTATGATGTCCTGGAAGTGATTTCTACTCGAATTGTGAATGAGGTGAAAGGAGTAAATCGGGTGGTTTATGACATCACCTCGAAGCCGCCTGGAACCATTGAATGGGAGTAATCAAGTTTTGAGTTGACTTAACTAAAAGCTCATTACTCTTTACTAAGGTTCAGATTACTTTGGTGTAAATAATTGGTCTTTCAAGACGCGATAAATCGCGTCTCTACATCTAGGTTTTGAGCTTATCTGAACTGTATTGATTTAAAAATAACAATGCCGACCTGACTCGTTTTAAAACTCGGCATTGTCTATTTTTTTGACTTTTTTCAAGCTCCATCAAAATCCAAACCTGTTAATAATAAAGCAGTCAGTAGTTAGCAAGATTATTGGGTGAACTTAAACTATTTGTTGAAGTTAATTTTTTAATGTAAAGAAATTTAAACACTAACATAATTTTATCCAGTCAATAATTATAAATGCCAGTGAATAATTAAGCATCAATTGGATGGTGACTAGACAAATTGAGTTATTTTATCGAAAAATCGGCGCGATCGCAGTAAAATTACCAATGGTATGGTGATAGAGAAAAAAACAAGCAGCTCATTAGAAATACATTTCATTCGATCAACATTAATGGAGATGTTATGGAACCTGCCCTTCCCCTTGCTGGCTTAAACATCCTCGTAGTTGATGATGATGATGATAGCCGCTTTTACATTACTACTGTGTTGGAAGCTGATGGAGCCACCATAATGGCAGTTGCATCGGCAGCGGTAGCATTGAAAGTATTACCTGAGTTGCAACCAGATATCTTGATTTGTGATATTGCTATGCCTGGTGAAGATGGCTACACTCTCATCCGCAAGATCCGGGCACTAAAGCCTGATATTTATGGAAAACTTCCCGCGATCGCCTTAACTGCTTATGGCGATAGCGAGTATCGTAGCCGTGCTCTGGAAGCGGGTTTTCAGACCCATGTGCCTAAACCAGTTGATCCAGGAGAACTAGTTGCGATTGTTGCAGAATTGGTTGCTTCTTATAAGAATTAATACAAAGATGCAGTTATTTGTCGGTCGTTATTTGTAATAGCACAAGCCTTGGTGGTTAGGACATCAAGAGATGATAAAACTTAGACACCAAAAGACTTTTCACCCAGTCCCCATTACCCCTTATCCCCTTCAGGGGCCCCACCTTCCCCAGTCCCTTGCTATATTTTCCCGATCATATTTTTTAAACGAAGAAATTAAGGTTATAGAACATTACTTTTGGTAGGGTATTGGCTTGGAAAAAAATGTTGCCAATAACACAATATACTTAGGTTTAGGCTTGATCTCCCCTAACTCGCCTTTTTAATGAAGAAATTCAAGCAAGCCTTTTTAAGGGGAACCAGCATAGTATCGGGCGTGATTTAGAATTGCTGAGACTACTTTGTTCCAGTTTCAAAGCTAATTTGCTCAGACTTATATGCTGGTGGCTCGACGTGAATTAAAATTCTTACTGGACGAAATCGTTCTTCTAATCGGCTTTCTACTTCTTCGGTGATGTGGTGGGCGATTTCTACGTCTGATGCATCCACTATTAAATGCATTTCAATGAATACTTGACGACCAAGAACGCCGCGAGAAGCGATCGCATGACAGTTAATTACACCTGGAACAGAAGTAGCGATCGCATGAATTGCTTCTGGTGCGATCGCCATTTGATCCACAAGCCAAGGCAAATTCTCTTTTAAAACTGACCAGCCACTCCAAAATACTAACAACGCGACAGGAAAAGCTAACACCAGATCCATCCATTGATAACCTAGCCAAACACCTATCAAGCCACCAATTACAGAGATTGTCACCCAAATATCGCTCATGGTATGTGTCGCATCAGCAATCAGAATTGAGCTACCTACCCGCTTACCCACAGCACGTTCATAAAAGGCCACAAAAATATTCACACCTAGCACAATTAGTAATAACCACAACTCAGGTGGCGATATTTTTATCGATTCACCACCACCTTTGAGAATTCGCTCGATTGCTCCTTGCAGAATTTCAAAACAGGCTATTCCTAAAAATGAGGCAATTCCGAGAGCGCCTACTGCTTCAAACTTGCTGTGTCCATAGGGATGCTCGCGATCGGGTTGTGGAGAAGAAAATTTACTCGCAATTAATCCTAAAACGTTGTTGGCACTATCTGTCACACTATGCAAAGCATCAGCTAGCAAACTCAAAGAACCTGTCCAGTAGCCCACAAGTGCTTTCAATCCCATTACAAACAGGTTGAGCAATAGGGTAATAATTAAAACCTTTCGTACTTCGGCGCGGTTATCGTAAGTCATAGATAATTTATCACATCAAGTTCTATGACTTCTAATGTAGACTTCAAAATCCAAATAAACACAAATAAAGTGTATCAAAGTCTTACACAGTAAGAGTTAAGTCTCTCTATAGTCTCTATGTTTTGGATCAATTTGTTGAGATTATTTTTAACTAACAACAGCTACAAGTTGGATAGGTATTAGTAATGGCTTTATAAATGACCGCGTATATTTAGCATTAATTTCAGTAGTATTTTAATTAACTTAGCTAGGTAAGTCAATCCTCGTCAATCTAAAATCCAAAATCCAAAATTAATTCACCGAATTATCGCGGGAACTATCAGAGTGGGATTCAGACCCCTTCTTCCGGTAATATAAGTACTTATCAAGAAGTTTTAATAAAAAAAATATGTCTTCAATTCCTCTAACATTGAACTTAATTGAAGGTTCAGTCTCCTTCAGTTTTTCACCCCAAGCAGCACGAGAATTAAAGACAGCGACGGATCAACTGATGGAACGCCTAAAAGCGATCGCCGCTAAACCCACTCCTGGCGGTGGTAGAGTCACTCCCCAGCCTCCCCTGGAATATCATTATACGGGTGAAATATTTTTAGAAGTTTTTTGTAATCCGAATATCTGGCCAACGCCCTTCGCAGCCAAAGTTTTGTTGACTGTTCGCAATGTCAACATTCGCTTGACTACTGAAGCTGAACTTACTCGCATCATTGAAGACATTAATCAATATTTAGAGCAAGTAGGATAATAGTCAAGTGAAGGAGGCAGGAGGCAGGAGAGGGAGCCACCTATAAGGAATGGGGCTTGAACCTTCCTTCAAAAATATCAAGATGATTTTTTTATGCTTACCGAGATTTTTTCTGAAAAAATACTATACAAATTTTGAATTTTGTGGAGGTTGAACCAGTTGCTGGCGTAGGTTCCCTTTGTTGTCGCAACTGGTGTCGGTTAGCCCGACTTAGCAAACTTTTCTAGATGGATTTTGGCTTTGAACATCAAGCAGTTTATCACTTACTTGAGGGAAGCCATGTAATAAATTGCGAGTCAAAAGTGAAGTTCCTACACTTCTGTCGAATCGATGTAGGAACTTCGCAGAATTTACATACTAAACTCAAGCCCTGACACCAGATGTACAGAACAAATGGTTTTGATGCCTTCTTTAACTTGAAAAGTTGTATAAATTCAGACTCAAATACTTCTGTATTAATCAAAAACGCAAGATTCTGTATAAGGCAATGCTCATCAAAAACCAGAGATTATGCCCCAGATTGAGCGTTGAATCTTTGATGGTGACATCCACACATCAAAAACAAACTTCCAATCTCAAACATTGATTAGTCGTTGTCCCACTGTTCACGACCAATTAGGTCGCCAATGCGATCGCGTAACAAAAAGTCACATTTCTCTAATTCACATTCAACGCAAACCCACTCTCTCGCTGGAATGTATTGGCAGAGGGTATATATTGGCTGTTGTCGGCTAACCATTCCCTTTTGCACCAGTCGGCGTGCTTCGTCTTGAATCACATCTAGAGAGTAGTAATTGATAGAAGGCACCGTATTCACACTCATGTTTTTTACTCACAAATTAACACTTACGATAGTGTTCCCGTTAAAAATTAGGAACAAACATTACAGAAATTAGACTTGTGGCTACAATTTGGTAGTTTGCTATACGGAACTATTTTTATTTTGACGCTACATCTCCTGAAATTATCTCAAGAAATGTTAAGAAAGTCAAATAATCCTGACATTTACCGAAAATCCGCTTTACAAAAAAAATTCCAAGTAGTTAACCTAACCTGCTTATGTAACTGTATGACTTTGATGCCACAAGTCTAAAAGTCCTGCCATTACTGTCTTTAGGCAAGATTTGGTGGGTGGGAAGAGTTTATATCGTGATGGCTTACATATCAAATAATCACCTTAAAAGCTGGGTCTATAACTGCTGGTATTCATCTAAGGGTAAACAACACAATAATATTTGTCAGTTACTAGGGTATAAACTGTTGCAAAACACAACGGCTAAAATATACTACGAAGGTTTTAACCATAGCATTTGTTAACCTTTTTTTAAGTAAGACCGTAATTTATTAGTTAATTTCAGCACTAACATTATCAGTTTTCTTTTGAAAAATATCTGTAAAAGGGTGGAGTAATACTAATTGGGAATCAGGACACACATAAACAGGAGTCACAATTCAGAATTGGTGAATATTTCAACCATAAAGGAATGGAGTTTTAGCAAGGAAGAATAGACCTGCCTTAAAAATAGGGACTGGTGATGGTGGGGCCCCCTCTGGGGATAAGGGGTAATGGGGACTGGGAACTGGGAAAGAGGTATTTTCATTGTTCCTTGTGAGCGCCACCGCTCATGGAGTCTCTTGCAAAAGTCCCCTAACACCCCACCCCCAACCCCTCCCCGCAGGCGGAGAGGGGAGAATTTGACGTCAGTCAAAGGCGGGGTAGGGTTCTTTTTTTAATTTATGCAAGAAGTCTAATGTTTAAACCTTGTTTCGCCCACAAGAAAAGAAGTGTCTTGCTGAATTAGGTTATGTTTACATTAAAACAGACGCGATCTAGTCACGTCTGTAAACTGTTTGGCGGATTTGCTGAGATTAATTGTTCTGAAGTTACATTGTTGTTTTAGTTACTTATTCGGAGAATTCTTCATCATTTTGAACAGTACTGTCTTCTACTGCTACCAGATTTTCTGGCGGGCGATCGTGGTTAAGTTGGTTTAGTAGTGCCAAGACCTTATTACCGCGTTCTATGGAGCGATCTTCCAGAAATATTACCTCTGGTGTACGACGTAGCCGTACCCGCGCCCCAAGTTCGCTGCGGACGTAACCTGTGGCCGACTTTAAGCCTGCCATTGTTTCTACTTTTGCTTCATCTGTACCATAGATGCTGACGTAGATTTTGGCGTGTTGGAGATCGCCGGAAACATCAACATCAGTCACACTGACCATTCCAGTACCCACACGGTCATCCTTAATTCCGTTAAGCAGCATTTGGCTAACTTCCCGTTTGATCAGTTCAGCAACGCGGGAAACCCGACGATTTGTAGCCATAAAAATTTTGCCTCATCACAGAGGTTGTACGACAAAAATAGATGCAGTGTAGACAGTACTTAGCGAAAGCAACGCCAAGAACAGCCGTCTGTGGGGCATAGCCCTGATATAACGCTAGTCTAGACTGTACTTAAGCCCAACATTGCCCGTAGGGTGAAAGTAAGGAAGACTAGGCTGCTCACAAATAAACCCAAGATAGCGATCAAGGTGATAGGGCGTTTCAACAATGGCACTAATGGCGCAAAGGTGTTCAGAAACAAGCCTAAGACGATACTAATTAAGTACCGGGGGTAGCGAAAGACGTTATCCCAAAATCCGTCAAACATCTGAATGTAAACTGCCTTGTTATATACTTACGTTTGTTTTGATATGCTTTATCTACTCAATTGTAATATATGCGGCTGGAAAATTAGCCAGTTAATCTAAAATTTGGTTCGTCGGTTATATTGGCTTTATTTAGTCATAATTATTTTCAGTTAAATTGTAAATAAATGGTAATTCAAGTCTCGAAGGAAACTAGCCCGCGTCCATTTTTGAAGTGGGCAGGGGGTAAAAGTCGGTTGATACAGCAATATATTCCTTATTTTCCCAAGAGTTATAAAAATTACTATGAGCCATTTTTAGGTGGTGCTGCTGTTTTTTTCTATCTCCAACCAAGTGCAGCTATTTTAACTGATATTAATGCCGAATTAATTAACACTTATTGTTGTGTTAGAGATCGGCTTGAAGAATTAATTTCTCTATTAAAAGAGCATAAAATCCGACATGATAAAGATTATTACTATAGTGTCAGAAACAACTATAGTGGTACTGATATAGAAAAAGCTGCTCGTCTAATTTATCTTAATAAGACTTGTTTTAATGGTCTTTATCGAGTCAATTCACAAGGAAAATTCAATGTGCCATTAGGCAGATATGACAATCCCAATATTTGTGCTGAGGTTTTACTAAAAGCAGCCTCCGAAGCGCTTTTCCATGCAGAAATTAAACAAGCAGATTTTACAGAAGTCCTAAATCATGCGACTAGCAGTGATGACTTTGTATTTTTTGATCCGCCCTACCATCCTATCAGTGATACTAGCTATTTCACTGGTTATAGTCAAAATTGTTTTAGTCAAAAAAGCCAAGAACTTTTAAGAGATACTTGTGCAGAGTTAGCAAGTCGTGGTGTCAAAGTTATGGTATGCAATTCTGATAGTGAATTTATTAAAAAAATTTATACTGATATCAATTTTGAAGCCTATAAAATTAAAGCAGCGCGTTCAATTAACTCGAATATAAAAAATAGAGGTATGATTGACGAACTATTAATTACATCTTTTAAAGATGGTTATTTGCCCAAGCAATGAATCTATCTAAGCTATAAACTGCTAATAAATTATGGTTATCATTAACTCTTGCTTTCAACCATTTGCTTGCGCCTTCTCGCATACCTTCACCGCCTAAAACCACGATAGTTGGTGCAGGGTAATAGTTCTGGATGTTCATGTTCAAGTAAGGAAACTTTTCATCAACCGAACCGGGGCTTTCTTGCCATTTGCACTCGAAAATTAAACCAGATGGCATTATAGATGAGCCAACAACATAAAAATCAACCTTCAGATAGGTATGATAAATTCCAGTTCCAATATAAACTTCTTTCCCATAACGTTTTGGCAATAAAGTCGCATTTAGTATAAATTCTTTTTGGACATAGTTCCCTACTTGGAAATAATTATGTCCATGCAAGATTGCTTCTACATTTGCTTCTAAAATATTCCCAGACCTATTTGCCCGTCCGCCTTGAGTCAGAGCCATCCTCAATCCCTCTGCCAAAAGTCCTGCTTATTATAGGATTTCACAGAAGCGGTAAAAAAGGGGCAGTTGCTTAATATGAATTTTTTATTTTGACTAAACAAGGTTGGATTAATGGGGAAAATTTTGAAAATATTGGTATTTTTGTACTAAATAAATACAAATGTATTAATAATTTGGATCGGGAACAGTTAGTAATTTAGATAATAGTTATTTGCGTAGGAGCGTGGGGAATTGAGGGGGGAAATTTAAACGCAAAGGGGCGCGGAGGGAAGCGCAGAGGCACGCAGAGAATTCGCTACGAATTAATGAAATGTTGTACTTGGTGTGTAAGCTAATTCGCGCTACTCGTGCCAGTGATAATGTTTTTTAGTTATTTCACTTTAGCTTCAACCTGTCTGGGCTTCAGTATGACCGTTGCGGATAGCCCATGCTAGTTCTAAAAGTTGAGTCCAGCGCTTTTGTAACTGTTTGGGGGTGCATTTGATGGCTTTGGCGATCGCAATGTCGTTTTCCCGTGCAGTTTTTAACTCTAATATTTGCTGTTGCTGTTCTGTGAGTTGATTCACAAAGATTTCCCACTGCTGGGAAGATAAACCCAACTTTTGCTCTAAACCCGCGCCTAACCATTGATGTACTAATTGCCAGTGGTGTTGTTTGGCAAACTTTTCTACGTGGTATTTAAAGCGTTGTTGGAGATAATCGCGCTGACGGCTGGTTAAACCGAGAATTTGGTCAATTTCTGGGGCTGAGAGGTCTTGAAGTTTCAAGCTGAGGTAGTTCATACAATCAGATTGACCTTGAGACTCCAGGTATTTCATCAATTCAGTGATGACGCGATCGCGTTCTGATTCTTCAGATGGATCGAAATTAGTTTGAGCAATCATTTGCGATCGCAGCTGTTGCACCGCCGAGTTACGCTGGTAAGATTCTGCTTCTTCACCCTTAGCAGACTCTACCGCCATTTCAATATCCACGGTAGTTTCTTGGGGCTGACGACGAGCAAAACCTTGGGCCCGCAAGATAATCAATTGCTGATTTGCACCACCAGGTAAATTAATCCGGCGTTTGGCATACTGTTCTGTAAAGGCCATGTATTCAGCTAATTGCAGTTGAGTACGCGGCGTGTGATCGTCAGGTAGTTCGTTTTCTCGGCGGAAAGCTTTGATAGCTTCGATATAAAATGCTTGTAAAAAATCTTCAATCAGGCTGTAACGAGCATCAAAGCCCAACTCCGAACCAGACATAGTGACATGACGGTAAACCATAGCACCCAAATTGCTATGTAATTCCACCCGCCCTTGTTTGGAACCTAGTTGATAGTAACGTAAGCATTTTTGCATCCGATGCCTTCCCAACGTCATCTGCCAAGACTTGATTTCCCCAGATGTTTGAATGCGGGAGCTTTTGTCGCAAATGCGTTCTACTTCTACGGCTATGCGCTTTGCTAAAGCTTCTACGCACTTGGGTGTTGCTTTCACTTGCGCTTGCATTTCCTCAGACAGCAATTGAATCAAGCGATCGCTGCTGCTATCTGAAAATTCTTCAGTCGAAACGTGGTTCTCAAAAATTGGTGTAGAGTTTGGTAGATTGACGACGTTAGCTTTCATGACTTTTCCAGTAGTATTGCACCGTAATTACAACGCAGACACAGCAATCAAGACCGTCCTTGACTGAAGAATCTTTAGGCATTCATCCATCAAGACTTGCCGTATATAATGCTCACATCTAAAGCTCATATATCAAAACTATAGGAAATACGAAAGAGTTACAGTTATGGCAATGTGTCGGTTTTCTTCACAAGCCACGATTTTAACGCTGGCACACAAGTACCTGCCATTTTCTCAAAGTTATCAAATACCTTACTGTGCCAAGTTTTGCCACCATCCTCTTATATCCACTGCTTCACCGAACAGCCCGTCATAGACATCGTTTTTAAATATGACAATTTTAAAACTGGAGTTGTTTTTATCACAATTTCCGAAACAAAGAGGTGCGCCTGTGAAGTGGAATTCTTATACCCATGCTGCTGCTGTTTCCCAACCTAAACCCCTCCGTATTATTGCTGCTTCGTCTCCAGTCATATCCAAGATGGTAGATACTTCATAAGTAGGTTCCTTGCCAGTGTCTACAATTATGTCTACCAACTTGTCCAAACGATCAAATAGCTCTACCCGCGACTGAATCGTTTCTGGATCTATCCGAACTATGCCATTATCTGCTTCATCTGGTGGCAGATGTGCTGAAGTTGAAATAATCGGATTGCCCAATGCTGCCAGCAACTCCAAACATACAGTATGGTTTGGTACTCTAATTCCAGTAGTTTTCCGCTTGGGGCTTTGCACCAATCGCGGTACTAACTTCGTAGCTGGGAGCAAAAACGTGTATGGGCCTGGAATCAAGCGTTTCATAATCCGATAGGCTGTGTCACTTACGAAGGCATAAGTTGCCACATTTGAAAGCGAGGGACATAAAAATGTCAATGGTTTATCGTTTGCTAGCTGTTTAATTTGCCGCACTCGTTCTACCGCCGACTTGGCATTCAAATCACAACCGATCGCATAAACTGTATCAGTAGGGTAAAGCATGACTGCGCCACTAGAGAGCGCCGACTTTATTTCCTCTATTCGGCGAATTTGAGGATTATCCGGATGAACTGGGAAAATTTTTGCCATAGGACGGGGATTGGGGATTAGGGACTGGGGATTGGGGACTGGGGATTGGGGATTGAGGATTGAGGATAGGGGACTGGGGATTGGGGAGAATAAAAAATGATTCATTGACAAATGACAAATGACCAATGACAAATGACAAATGACAAATGACTAATGACTAATTTTTTATGAATAAAATCGCTTATCTTCAATGTCCGACAGGAATTTCTGGTGATATGTGCCTGGGTGCTTTGGTAAGTTTGGGTGTTCCTGTGGAGTATTTAATTGAAAAACTTAATGGGTTGGGTATTGAACAGGAATATCAGTTAAGTGCAGAACTTGTTCAACGGAATGGTCAGCAAGCGACTAAAATCCATGTGGATTTAGTACACGATCGCCATCACCACCATCACCACGATCGCGAACACAGTCACCATCACACACGCCACTTGCCAGAAATAGAGCAGATGATTCTCAAAGCTCAGTTGCCATCACGGGCAGAAGCTTGGAGTTTGGCGGTATTCCGGCAGCTAGCGGTGGCAGAAGGGGCAGTGCATGGCATTTCACCTGAAAAAGTTCATTTTCATGAGGTGGGTGCTATAGATGCGATCGTAGATATTGTGGGTACTTGCCTGGGGTTGGATTGGTTGGGGATTGAGAGCAATGAGTCAGGATTGCCCCTACTTTACTGCTCGGCGTTTCCGACTGGTGGCGGCACTGTTCGGGCTGCACATGGTCAGATGGCAGTACCAGTCCCAGCGGTATTAAAGTTGTGGCAAATGCGGGGTTGTCCAGTTTATAGCAATGGCATTGACAGAGAATTAGTAACACCAACAGGAGCCGCGATCGCCACTACTTTGGCAAGAGATTTTGGTTCACCACCTGCGATCGCTATCAAGCAGATAGGACTGGGCGCAGGAACCATAAATTTACCCATTCCCAATATTTTACGCCTCTGGTTGGGTGAAAGTGCAAGTTTACAGGCAAATTTCAGTGATTCTGAAGCTACTAGCTCAAATTTGGAAACCATCTCGGTATTAGAAACCCAAATTGATGATTTAAGTCCACAAGTGATTGGCTATGTGTTTGAGGCGTTGTTTATGGCTGGGGCGCTGGATGTTTTTACCCAAGCGATCGGTATGAAAAAGTCCCGTCCCGGAATTTTGCTGACTGTGATTTGTCATCCAGAAAATTTACTCAGTTGTGAAGCCGTCATCTTCCGCGAAACTACAACTTTGGGTATTCGGCGAACAACTCAGCAACGCGCCATTTTACAACGGGAAATTCAACAAGTGGAAACGGAATATGGCAAGGTGCGTGTCAAGATAGCATGGAAGGGACAATCGCCAGAAAAAGTTATTGCAAATGTGCAGCCAGAATATGAAGATTGTGCAGACTTAGCCAGAAAACATAATATTCCCTGGCGCGAAATTCAACGATTGGCGCTACAGCGTTGGTATTTAGTTAATAGCTAAACTTTCTAATTCCCAGTCGGAGACTGGGAATGCCATCAGAAATATGAGAAAAAAGCAAGCATATCCTTATATGAGTGTTCTGGTCAGGATTTCACTTTTACAAGCGTGCCATTCGATTTAGAAACAGTAGTTGCACCAACCGCCATGACTTCAGACCATTGACTCACATGGTTGTCATCTAAAACCGCTCGCACTCGATAGCCAAGCTGAATTTTATGCATTAACAAGATTAATTCACGATTGAGAAGTCCTTGTGATTTTTGGTTTTGATTAGATGCAGCTTGAATGCGAAAGCAGCGATCGCTTTGACGTTGCAGCTTGGGTGACTTGCCTTCCATAATCACAGCTTGTAGTTCGTATTCTTTAGCTCCTGGATATGGTTGCCAGCAAAGTTGCCAGTAGGTTGACCAGCTAATTAACTGATTTGGTAAGTCCTTTACCTCATCCGAGAGTGTAGAAACAAGCTTCATGACTGGAGGTTGTACCACATGGGGCTGATTGGATGTGATGTCAGCAGTTACAAGGTCTATAGATGTAGATTGTCCAACCTTCTGTGCAGCTATAGATGAACTGTCACTAACATTTAGTATTAATCCAAACATTAAACTGAGCAGCAGAATTAATCTTAGGCATTGTACTTGCACTACCGACAAGATTTTTTGATACATAATTATGCAAAAGTTTTCTACTTACCACTCCACAGATGAGATCATGTTTCCGTTATCGGCATAGATTGTCTTAGAACCGATAGCCGTTCTGGGAGCTACTGTAGAGTTGAAGACGGCGCTTTTTTGCCCAACGGCTGATCTGCTGCCGATGATGGAGCGGAATACAACAGAGTTCGGCCCTAGCCCTACAAAATTATCTATCCTGGTTTCAGGGCCATTAGCAACACCATTGACAACCTGTCTACCACCATGAACTAGAACACGAGGCCCATAACCAATCTTGTTACCAAGAGTCAGGCTAGTTGTTTCTAAAGCGTGAAAGACAACATCGTTTGCCATACCAGCAATTTCCCCGATATTAAAGGGTTGGCCCTCATCAGCACGCAGCGAAATTCTATTACCTATTTTTTTGTTGAGCGTTGCTAGAGAATCTTGCAAAATGACATTGCCAATGATGCGGTTACGAAAGTTTGGCTTACGGGTGACACTCCCACCTATCTGCGGTAGCCCTCCGGGGTTAAAAGATGTGACTGGAGCGTAATTTATCCCTTGTACGTTTGACAAATCAGCTCTGGCTAGTTCTGTGTAACCTTTGGCAAATGCCTCATTGACTTCAATGATGGCTTCCATTAATCTCACGTCGGCTTCTGTCAGGTTTGCGACTTTACCGAGGCTGCCGCTACTAGCTTGGAAGTTGGTTGTGACGTTTTTACCTGGCAAGACAACTTTGCCAGCAGGTAAGGTCACACCAGGGCCAACCCGCGAGAGAAAGTTGACTACCGTGTTGCTTTCTATAGTTGCACCATTTATTTCACAGTTGAAGCTGAGAAATGTCTCTGGAATATCGTTGTTGAAGTGAGTATTGGTAATCGGGTCGCTAAAAGGCCCTGTTGAGCCTTGAGTACCTATTTTGGCTGCACCTTTGATGGTGGTCATGTGCGCCATAATTACTCGTGGTCCAATCTCCACTCCGGTTCCCGAAGCCGTAATCTTTACTTGATCTTGGACATTAGAATCTTCTGCAATGCTAATGGGGGCAATAGTAGCGTTTAACTCGGCAAACGGTGCGACATAGACTTTTTCACCCAAGCTAATATTTGTCGGATTGATGATTTTAGCAGTTGGATCAAGAAAACTAGCTGACTCTGACGGTGCTGTGCTTGGACATATAGGTAGGTTAGCCCTAGTGGGGTTACATACTCCGCCAGAAGCAACAGCAGGTTGTTTATGCAGCTGTGTAACTATGACAAGCGCTACGATAATTGCAGTTAAGGCGCTAAAAATTGCGCGAGTTCTGGACATAGAAAACTCCTCACGGTGTTTGGAATATTTGGCTATGGAAAATCTGCGTTAACTAGTTAGAAATATAGGTAGGCTCACACAGGCGCAGAAATTACCAAAAAATAATAATTCCTACTTCTGATTCTCAAAATAAGTCTATTCAGAACTTTTTTTAGCCAGATGTCTAACCACCCCAAAAACCCGCCAAGTTGAAAAATTTTAACAGGCTAAATAATAAGGTAAAAATCGAAGCTGTAACTGTCGTTGTTGCCTCGGCAACCGCCTCATTGTAAACTGTCTCCCAAGCTTCTGTTTCGCCAGTGGATTGCCGGTAGACTTGTGTGCTAAATGCTAACGTTAGGCCAAGTGCAGTTAGACCGAGTAATATCGTGCGACGCTTAAACATTATTCCTGGATACCTATATAGTTAGCCAAGTTAGTTTGGCAGTGTAAACCGTAAAGATAAAGGAATAAACCTTTAACTTTGCGTTTTGCCTAACCTATAACCATCAATTTTAGATTGACGCAATCTTAATTGCTGTCAACTAACACTATAGTATAACACTACTTGCTACTTGGTAGTAGAACTTTTGATATTGATAAAAACTATGTTGAGCATAAGACTGTTACGTGGCATTCCCAGTCGGAGACTGGGAACGAGGGAATTGACTAAGTTAGAGCTTCGATCAAATATTGTGTCAATGTAAACGCATCTACACCTAATTCGCTACGCTCTTGGGCTGCTAAAATACCTGCTTGCGAATGCCACCATGCAGCAGTTGCCACAATATCTTCTAGGGGAATCTGAGTTGTCGCTTGTGCCAACAATCCACCCAGTAGCCCAGTTAACACGTCACCACTACCACCACGCGCTAAGGCGGGTGTGCTTTCAGGAACAATCCAAACAGCACCTTGAGGGTTGGCGATCGCAGTTCTCGCCCCTTTCAACAATACTACTGCCTCACTTTGCGCGGCAGCTTCTTGTACTGCTTTCACCCTGTCATGTTTGGCATCGGCGACATCAGGAAACAATCGCTCAAATTCGCCAGTGTGGGGTGTGAGTACGGTTACTGCTTGGCGTTTTTTTAATGTGGCGATCGCTCCCATTTGTGCCAAAATATTTAAACCATCGGCATCGAGAAGCAAAGGGCGATCGCTTTTGATCGCTTCTTGCACAATGGGCGTAGCATCTCGTGTTAAACCGGGGCCACAAGCGATCGCATTAAAGGAACTCAGATCGGTGTTTTCTGGTAGTTGTAGATGGGCGATGGCTCCACTTTCCGTCTCTGGACAACCGACAATTAGCGCTTCTGGCAAGTGTGACACCAAAAGAGATTTCAGGGATTCGGGTACGGCAATCGAAAGCATCCCGACACCACTAGCTCTAGCACCCAAACCAGTTAAAATTGCCCCACCTGCATAGCGCCGCGAACCGCAAATCAGCAGTAAATGTCCTTCTTTATATTTGTGAGTAACTGCTGGACGGGGTAAAGGTAAAGTAGCAAGTGCCTTTGCTCGTGTAATACGTTTAATTTTCGGTGCATCTTTGAGAACGGCTTCTACATCAGCTAAAGGAATATCAAAATCGATTAACTCAGCTTTACCAAGATATTCCAACGCTCGATCTTGGAAGAAAGCGAGTTTCCATAAACCTAAGCAAAATGTGTGAGTGGCGCGAATCGCAGTTCCTAATACTTCGCCTGTGTCGGTGTGTAAACCTGAAGGTAAATCGATACTATAAATCGGTAAAGATAATTCATTTAGCTGATTAATTGCAGAGGTGATGGGATCGGTCAGGTTTCTTTCTAAACCAAGCCCAAACAAGCCATCAATCAACAAATCAGAATCTGGCAGTTGCTCAATTGTTTGATAAATTGGAATGCCCAAACTCTCGGCATATTGCAAGTGCTGCAAAGTTAATTCTTTAAGCTGAGAAAAAGGAGAATAAATCCAAACCTCATACCCGCGAAAGTATAATTCACGGGCTACGACTAAAGCATCGCCACCATTATGACCGGGGCCGACAAGAATTCCCACACGAGATCCCCTTAACAAAGGGGTGTTTGAAAGAATCTTTGGAATGCGACGAGCAATTAATCCCGCCACCTTTTCCATCAAAGCAACTACAGGCATTCCCGCTGCAAAGATCCGCTTTTCAACATCGTGCATCTGCCCAGCAGTCACTACCACTTGCGAAATTTGTTCTTGCCTATCTTGCATTAGTCCTGAGTGGTGAGTTATGAGTTTCAGAGTAACTGAAAGTTTAGCAAAATTGACTCATATTCCACCCAAAAATGTTACAAACCAATTTCCACGTCTTCAAGGATGCCGAGTGCATCGGGGATAAGGACAAAATCTGGATAAAGAAGCCTAGTCCAATCCATAATGTTCTATCACCTTCTATAACCCTCTCTGTCACTCTCCGGGAGGGCGATCGCGCTTAAGCCTCATGAGGCAATCAATACAAGCTATACTATTAGAAAAAAATGGGTCTTGCATTTGTTATTAGAGAATAATCGTGCGATGCCTGCGGTAAATGCTAGCCTACGCTTGCTATACAAAAGCTCTAGAATTCAGAAATGACAAATGTTTTCGGAAAGTGACAAAACAGGGATAAGTCGCGATTAACAACATGGTTACGTTGCTTAAAAGATTCGCTGCAACCAGAGAACCGCTAAAGCCACCACCAATGATAGCGATCGCAAACACTATTCACCTGATCTGCTTTCCCCTTGCCATCAAATCGCTTTGTCCACTCCTGCGCCCAAATAATCACTAACTCATGTATTTGCTCAGATGTTGGAACTTGCAGTAAATAGCACCAAATGCGGCTTTAGCAAACGAGCTTGATCGTAGGAGTTGACTAGTAAAAGAAGGCGATCGCTAATGCTTTGGCATCTTTAGTCAAAGCAACGTATCGCGATCTGTCTCAAAGTGATGGCGAATTGAAGCAAGATCCTTAAAGATATGTCATTAATTCAAAGTCTATCGCCTGAATTTAGACAACGCTGTGAAGCGATCGCTACTGAACAACGAAGCTTACTTCGAGTGCGATCGTTTGAGCCGTTAGCCGCAGACACTCTAGCAGCCAAGTTAGGGGCAACACTTTTTACGCCCGATCAGCTTCCAAATTTAGAGCCAGAGCAAGTAACACTGCTACTTGCTAACGATGAATGGTCAGGAGCGATTATAAGCGATCGCCCACTCTGGATTGTATACAACCCAATGCTAGTGAAGCTATGGTGCAATTTCTCAGCAATGTGACTAATGTGCCTGTGAAATGCTTATAAGGTTTCAAGACAGCTAATTATCGGAAAATCCCAAAAGGGATGAAAAAGGTTTCTTCTCCTACTCCTCACTTGCTTTTTCAAGTTAGTGGTAAAAAAAGTATTGCTATCACTTTGGCTGAAAGCTAGATAACATTAGATTCGGCGTGTTTACTGTTCGGGAGTGCCAAAATGTCTAAACAGCTGGGTCAAAAAATTGCACCTACACCGATATCAAATGATATCAACGTAGTGGATTTGATCGATCGATACTTCACCGCTTACAACTCAGCGCGGTTGCGGGAAATCTGCCAGCTACTGAGTCGCGATGTACTAACGGAAGGTGTCACGGTGGGAGTTAGCCTTTCCGGTGCGATGACGCCAGCAGGATTTGGGGTTTCAGCACTTGCACCCTTAATTCGCAACGGCTTTATTGACTGGATGATTAGCACTGGTGCAAATCTTTACCACGATATGCACTATGGTTTGGGTTTTGAACTCTTTGCTGGTAATCCGTTTTTGGATGATGTGAAACTACGTCAAGAAGGCACGATCCGCATTTATGACATTATTTTTGGTTATGATGTGCTGCTAGAAACTGATGCGTTCATCCGCAAGATTCTCCAAGGAGAAGCGTTTCAAAAGCGGATGGGAACGGCTGAATTTCACCATTTACTTGGTAAATATATCCGAGAAGTAGAAAAGCAATTGGGTGTGCAGCATTCCTGCTTGCTAGCTACAGCTTATGAATATGGCGTACCGATTTATACGTCTTCTCCAGGAGATAGCTCAATTGGGATGAACGTGGCGGCTTTAGCATTGGAAGGTTCGCAGTTGGTGATCGATCCATCAATTGATGTGAATGAGACAGCAGCGATCGCATATAATGCCCGTGAATCAGGAGGTAAAAGTGCAGCTGTAATTCTCGGTGGCGGTAGTCCTAAAAACTTTTTGCTACAGACTCAACCGCAACTTCACGAAGTCTTAGGATTAGAAGAACGAGGACACGATTACTTTGTGCAGTTTACCGATGCACGTCCAGATACAGGCGGTTTATCTGGAGCAACCCCATCGGAAGCTGTCAGTTGGGGTAAGATTGACCCGGAGGAGTTACCTAACACAATCGTTTGTTATACCGATAGCACGATCGCTCTACCACTGGTAACAGCGTATGTTCTTAACAAATGCCAGCCTCGTCCCCTGAAGCGTGTGTATGACAGGCGAGAAGCCATTTTGGATAAACTGCAAAAAGACTATCTAGCAGCCAAAACCCAATCATCAGATCAAGTTCCAGCAGCAGTTGCCGAAAGTGCTTCACAATAAACACCGACTTATCCCTGTGGGCGATTGATTCCGAATACTCACTAGGGGGCAGGGAGCAGGGGAGCAGGGAGGCAGAGGAGAGTTAGAACTGGATGAATCCAGCTCTAAACTCCGTTTATCCACCTTTGAACTGGATGAATCCACCTCGGAACTCCGTTCATCCACCTCTGAACTGGATGAATCCACCTTTGAACTCCGTTCATCCACCTCTGAACTAGATGAATCCACCTCAGAACTCTGTTCATCCACCTCTGAAGCTCAAGGCTTCCAATGCCGAATGCCCCATGCCCCATGCCGAATGCCCCATGCCCCATACCCAATGCCCAATGCCCCATACCCAATACCCCTCATCCCTTTTGTCCAATCAACAAATAAGTTGTCATCTTCCCTTTACCTTTAACTTCAATTTCGCCTCGTTTTTCAAATAAAAATTCATTACACAAGCACTTATAAATATCTTCTGTAACCTGGATTTGACTAGCAATACCTTGAGATTCCATGCAGCTAGCGATGTTTACTGTATCTCCCCAATCGTAAGTAAACTTGTTGAGATCAATTACTCCCGCCGCTACAGAACCGCGATGGATGCCGATACGGATGCTGAAGTTTTGGTTATTCTGAGTATTAAATAGAGCGATCGCAGTTTGCATATCTAGTGCCATCAGAGCGATCGCTTCAGCACGATCTTGGCGGCGTGTAGATAAGCCACCAACCACCACATAAGCATCGTTAATGGTTCTGATTCTCTCTAAACCGTATCGTTCGGTGAGGCGATCAAAAACTGAGAAAATTGGGTTGAGTAGGTTCAGCAGTTGAATTGCACTCATAGAAGTAGCAATTTCGGTCAAGCCGACGATATCTGCAAATAAAACTGTGACATCAGCAAAGTCTTCAGCAATACTAGCTGGTTGTTCTTTCACTTCTCTAGAAGTTGCGACGGGCAAAATATTCAGCAATAAACGTTCGGTTTCTTTCTGCTGATAGCGAAGTGCTTCTTCTGCTGCTACTCGCTGGGTTACATTGCGAAAAATGCCGCGAATCGCAACTGGATGACCTTCAACAAATTTACAATTAATATTACCTTCTAGAAAGATTGTTTGACCGTCTTTAGTAACGAATATAGCTGTTACTTGTCCAAGCTTTTCTCCTGATAGCACGCGATAAAATCTTTGCAAACAGCTTTGTTTAAACTCTGGATGTATAATATCGAAAATACTCATATTCGCAATTTCAGCTTCGCTATATCCCAAAGTTTCTCGCCATGCACGATTGACATATAAAAAACGACCAGCTGGATTGACACATTGAATTAAGTCATTAGCATTTTCAAATAAATCTCGATATCGCTCTTCACTTTCTACAAGAGCATCTTCTGCTTGTTTGCGTTTGATAAATTGGGCAATTTGGCTACCAATAGAACCCATCAATTGCAATAGGTCTTTATCTTTTGATAGTAACTCCCGGCTCAAGAAAAGCATCACTCCTAAGATTTCACTATCGTCTAAAATGGGGAAGCCAAAAGCTGCGTGCAATCCAGCCTCCGCAGCAGGTAGCGATCGCCTTTGATCTCCATCTACTGTGATATCTTTAATCCACAAAGGCAAACGTCTGATCCAAATTCGACCAGGTAAGCCAACACTAGCTGTATAAGTAGTTTGCCAGGTGATTGCTTTAAACTCTCGGACAGAAACTAATCGACTTGACCAAATTTCTACACACCTTAGTACTGCATTGAGACTATCTCCTTGTACCGAACTGCCAATATATTGACTTGGTGTCCAAAGTTCGCCTAAATCCCATCCCAAGTTTTGACAAATCGACTGCAAAATTTGTGGAATTCCCTGCTTTATGCTCTGTGATTCTGATAATATGCGAGTAATAGAATACTGGGCACTTGTACGCTGTTCCCGGCGTTGCCAAGCAGTAATATCCCGACCAATGTAGACAATATCTTCTAGTCCTTCTGTTTTTTTTTCAATCACTGAGCAAGAAAAAGCAATTAACAGTTTTTCTCTAGTTTTTGTTCGACAAACTACTTCTATATTCTGGGGATTGCATTTTAAATAAAAATGTTGATAAATAGCTTTAATTAAAATTTGATCCTCGTCAATGATTAGTGATATTGGTTGATTTATTAATTCTTTTTCCTCAAAACCAAATAATTGTTGAGCAGCACGATTTACTTTTTTTATTTTTCCTGAATTACTGGTTACTAACAAAGCATCTGCCATTGAAGTAATTACTTGTTCCATGCAATTTCTGTATGAGATTAAAGTACTTGATAACAGATTCGCTTTCTTGGCTGGCTGTAATAATTTTTGCTAAATGACGCTATCATCATAGTGATAACTAATAACTCAGTAATCATAATTAATAATTAATAATTAATAATTAATAATTAATAATTCAATACGAATAATGATTGTTTTAGCTATTCTTTCAAATATTTGATTAATATACAAGCCTGTTTTTCCAAAATTTATAGAAGTTCCTATTACTCAGTTTTTTTTACTAAGTTTATATTACTTGATTAAGTGTGCTATTTTTTCACATCAATCGAGTAGAGTTGAGTAAAACGACTAGTTCGTTGTGGCGGAAGTTTGCCTACCTTTAACAAGTTGTTCAGGCGCGATCGCCAGCATCTGGGAAATTGAAACCCGTCACTTTGTAATAGAGTGGCGAGTCTGTAGCTAGGTTCCCGCCACTCTCTTATTCTTCAATTCCATCAATGAAGTTTATGATTGTGCGCTGGCTACAATTTGATTCCAGGCTTGGACTGCTGTCTTTAAATTCTTTGGCAGGTTATTTTGAGAAATATTGTTGTACTGAATCGTACCTTCTTGGCTGGTGAGGGTGTAGGTGATATAATCAGCAGCACCACTGGGGGCAATTTACTCAAACCTTGGCGAGCGAGTCTTTCCAGTTTCGCATTTATCGATTGGGTTTCTAACACTAATTGCATTGATGAATCGAATGCGAGGCGCTATTCCAGACACCTCATATTCTGAGGATTTCTTATTTTCCTCTGCTTAGAGTGATGGAAGAGCGTTATATCATGTCCGGTTAAAGACTTATCATTAAGACCGCAGGGGGGCAGAGGGGAGGGGTTTTTGGGCTTTCTGCATAGAGAAAGGAAATTACGCCTGATGTAAATTAGAAAAGCCTCTTATCGCATAAGGGTTTCTAGACTCGCCCAAAATCGTAGTTTTGGGACTACCCACGAAATTACAAGGGTTTCTAGACTTAATTCACATTAGAAGTAAATTATAACTAATTAGCCGGACATGATATCACTGGCTGGAATTTGCACAGGCCCCAATCTAGTTCCGTTAACCTTTTGATTCAGCCTGAGTGCGGAACCTGTTTGATTAGTATGATAAACCAAGGTTTGGTCAACTCCGCCGACAACCACCCGCCAGCCACTTCCTATTCATCCACCAGTCGTACAGAATTAATTCTGAATTCTGACCGGAGCAACGGAAACGTCTCCGGCTCCGCTCCTGACTCCTGAATTCTGTTTGATAAATCCATCAAATTTGCCAGCTTGTAAACTACTCGCGCTCCAACATTACCATCCCACTCCGCATCACCCACTTCGCAGATATCAAAGCCAATAATTTTTCTTCCACTATTGACCAATTCTCGGAACAGACAAAAAGTTTGCTCTAATTCCAACCCACCCGGAACAGGAGTACCCGTACTCGGACAAAGTTTTGGATCTAAACCATCTACATCAAAGCTAATATAAACATACTCAGGTAAATGACTGATAATTTCTCGACATAAATCAATCCAAGTTGTTCCAGAGTAAAGCTTTTGCTTAATAGCGGGATCGTAATAAGCAATAATGCGGCTATTAGATTGGTCAATCATTTGCACTTCATCATGACTAACATCACGCAAACCTACCTGCACTAACTTAGAAATTTGCGGTATTTTCATCGCATTAAACATAATCGACGCATGGGAAAACTCAAATCCTTCATAAGCATCGCGTAAATCTGCGTGGGCATCAATGTGCAAAATGCCATAGTTTGGGTATTTAGCTGCTAATGCTTGGAAATAACCTAAAGGCGAACTGTGATCTCCACCTATGACTGCAACTCGCTTACCATTATTAATTGCTGCCTGACAACTTTCAAACAGCCATTGATTAACCTGTTGACCAGCCTGATTAATTTCTGTGAGGACAGATGTTAAATCTGGTGTATCTGAAAGTTGTTTACCTTGGGCTAATCGCCCGATAATTTTTGCTGCCAAAGCGCGGTGGTATGTGTTCTTCTCTAAAATATCTTGGGGAATTTCTTCCATAAAAATTCCTTGCTTCCAACCATCGGGGTGATCAAAATCGAACAAATCTAATTGAGTCGAAGCATCTAGAATTCGCTGTGGGCCATTAGCAGTGCCAGCACCATAAGAAACAGTGACTTCCCACGGCACACCAAAAACAATCAAGTTTGCAGACTCATAATCGCAGGGCAAACCTAAGAGGTTGCCATTTATTTCACCTACACCGCTGGGATTGTAGTCTTTGAATTGATTACTCATTGAGTATCTTCTGGATTTACGTGGATAGACAGCACGCCGCCTAATAGACATCTGCATTGTAATCAAAATTTTTCACAGGCGGTAAACTAGTGGTCTATCGCATTAATTATGCAGGGTTGGGTAAATCTTTGAAAGCTTGACTCTAGCGTCTTCTTTACGAAAGCGCCAATCCACACAAACTTTATTTGTATTGCGATCGCCTGACCAAGTTGAAATCTCTTTTTGTAAAATTTCAATATTCGGAATTCTTCGTTGAAGATATTGGCGCACAAGTACAGATAACTCGGATTCAACCATATTTAACCCTTCGGGTTCGCCAGTCGCTACAACGGGGGAACCCCCGCAACGCGCTGGCTCACCAAGTCCCATGTTTTGGTGTGTAATGAATCTCTAATTTTTTGGCAATTCGCCTGGCTTCTGACGGGATAAATGCTTCATATAAAGCACTGATTGTATGAGTATTTAAATTATCCATTACTAGTTGAATTACATCAGCATCTGGAAAATGAATATCAACCAATTCTTTCATACAATAAGCAAAATCAACTTTAGTTCTTCTGGGAGTAACTTAAGCAATGTCTCCATCCTAAATATGGGGCCAAAAAGGCGAATAAATTACAACTACCATTGCGTTCATATTCGTAATCAACTTTTTCCGCTATTCCCGGTTTATTTTCTGTTTTTGGTGTTGCTGGTATTGGTTGATGAACATCCCCAATTAATTGGCACAATCTTTCATCGAAGCACACTAATGGACGTTTTGGCTCAACTGCTTGAGCATATAAATCTAGTACATCTTCCATACAGCAGACAAATTCTGCACTGACTTTTGGGATGCACCATTGTTCCTTTAGCCACGGTTTTAGTTCGTTTTTTTTAATATGCGTCCTACTGTATCCGCACTTATGCTGTCTACTATTTCTAGGCTAACTAGCTTGTCTGCCAACAATTGTAATGTCCAGCGCTGCTGTCCTATGGGTGGCTGACTGCAAGTAGTAGCAATCAGAAATACCTCTGCCCTTGGAGTTAGCTTACGTGGTTTTCCAGGACGCGAACGCTCACTTAAAGTATTTTTCAAATTTTCTTGGACAAACTGTTTCCTTGTCCTTTCCACTGTTGCCACACTTATGTGTAGAATTTTGGCGATCGCTAGAAACGTTTCTGACCGGATTTAGGACGTTCAATGGGACTCTCAGTTACATCCATCACAACCGTTTTTGGTTTCTGTGACGGTATCAACAAGGACTTTTTTCCTTCTAAACGGAATCTCCCAGAACTAACCAACACACTTTCTTTTGCGTTGTACTGTACGGCAAACAGTTGATTCTGATACTTGCCAATCTTGGGCTATATGGAAGTAAGTTCGATATTCTCGCCAATATTGTAAGCAAATCAAAATCTGGTCTTCCAAATCTAGTTTATTTGGACAACCTCGCGTTTTTTTAGTCTTAACAGTATCTCGCATGATTCTTACCATCTCATCAAACGTTCGTCTTTGTACTCCCACTAAACGTTTGAACTCGCGGTTAGATAACTTTTTTGTTTGCTCGTACTGCATTGCACAATTGACTCAAGCGACAAAACCCTCTATCTTATACCATTTCACGAAAAATTTGATGCAAATAAAGCATCAAGAATAAAATCCCAAC